>NZ_OZ253498.1:600000-900000 GCF_965262185.1 Candidatus Pelagibacter sp. | reverse complement strand
CCATCAATAGCTTTAATATTAATTCTAATTCTAATTTTACCTAATTTTATAAAATCAAACTTTAATAAAAAAGTATTTGTTAAAAATTTAAGTATTTGGGGTATTATTGTAATTGTTCTTATGATACTTCTATACTTTATCACTTAATGAAAAAAATTAATTTAGCTATTTCAGGATGTATGGGAAGAATGGGTCAACAACTCATCAGGTCCTCTAAGAAAAATAAAAATTTCAAATTAGTTACACTTACAGAAAATAGATTGGTAAATAAAAAATTTAATGGAATTAAACCTGAATTAAATTCTGATAAAGCCTTTAAAAAAACTGATGTAATTATTGATTTTACTATTCCTAAGTGCACTCTTGAAATATTAAAAATAGCATCAAAACTTAGGAAAAAAGTAGTAATTGGTACGACTGGATTTACTAGAAACCAAGAAAATCAAATTAAAAAATATTCAAAAAAAATACCAATTTTAAAAGCTGGTAATATGAGCTTAGGTGTAAATTTATTGATGTATTTAACCGAAATTGCTTCAAAATCACTTAATGATGAGTACTTAAGCAAGATATTTGAAGTACATCACAAACATAAAAAAGACTATCCATCTGGTACTGCTTTAATGCTAGGTAAAGGAATAGCAGATGGAAAAAATAAAAATTTATATAATTTAATTGGTAAAAAATTCTTGAATAAAAAATCTTTTCCTTATGGAAAAAAAATTAATTTTAACTCAGTAAGAAAAGGCGAAATTATTGGTGAACATGAAGTAAAATTCTCAAGTGGAAAAGAAATAATTACATTAAATCATGAAGCTTTTGATAGAGCACTTTACTCCGATGGAGCTTTAACAGCTTCTAAATGGTTAATGAAAAAAAAACCAGGTTTATATTCTATGAGAGATTTGCTTAATTTTTCATAATGAATGAAAAACAAAAAGCAAAGATAATAATCAAGACTTTAAATAAAATTTATCCTAAGGCCCCTGTTCCTTTAAAAAGTAAAAATACTTTCACACTACTAATTTCTGTTTTACTTTCTGCACAATGCACAGATGTGAATGTTAACAATGTAACAAAAGATATATATCCAAAATATTATAAGCCTGAGCATTTTGTAAAATTAGGAAGAAAAAAAATTGAAAAATTAATAAAAAAAATTGGGATTTTTAGAGTTAAAGCTAAAAGTATTTACTTGATGTCAAAACAGGTATTAGAAAAACACAAAGGTAAAGTACCTAGAACTTTTGAACAACTTGAAAAACTACCTGGTGTAGGACATAAAACAGCTAGTGTAATAATGTCTCAAGGTTTTGGATACCCAGCTTTTGCTGTTGATACTCATATACATAGACTTGCACAACGGTGGGGCTTAACTAATGGAAAAAATGTAGTCCAAACTGAAAAAGATTTAAAACGAATATTTCCTAAAAAAACTTGGTCTAAACTTCATCTCCAGATAATATTTTATGGCAGAGAATATTGTAAAGCCAGAGAATGTTATGGGCTAAGTTGTAAAATATGTACTACTTGCTACCCAAATAGAAAAAAACCTGTTATTACCAAAAAAGCTTAATATGAAAATTTTAGGGATAGGAAATGCAATTGTAGACGTCATTTGTAAAGTAAATGAAAATTTTATTGAACAGAATAATCTTACAAAAAGTACAATGAAATTATTCTTTGACGAAAATGAATTCAAAAATTTATTGGTAAATCTAAAAATTGAAAAAACAGTTTCTGGAGGTTCGGTTGCAAATTCAATTGTTGGATTGTCTCAACTTGGCAATAATGTTGGTTTTATTGGAAAAATTTCTGATGATAACTTTGGTGTAAAGTATGAAGAAGGTTTAAAAAAAGAAAATGTAAATTTTTTATACTCAAAAAAAAAAGAAGTTTTGCCAACTGGCACGTGTTTAATACTAGTAACTCCAGACTCTGAAAGAACAATGTGCACATTTTTGGGAACTGCAGGAAAAATTAATGAGAGTGACATTAGTATTGATGCAATTAAAAAAAGTGAACTAATATTTCTAGAGGGTTACCTCTGGGATGAGGGAGAACCAAAAAAAGCTTTTAATAAAGCTATTAACAATGCAAATAGTGTAGCTATGTCGCTGTCTGATCAATTTTGTGTGGATAGACATAAGCCAGAATTTTTAAATTTAGTAAAAAACAAACTAGATATAACTTTTGCAAATGAACAAGAAATGATTTCATTAATTGAAGCAAAAAATTTTGACGAAGTTGTAAATTTTTCAAAACAGCTTGATAAGTTAGTTATTGTAACTAGAGGTGACAAAGGAGCAGTTGCAATAAATGGAAATGAAATTGTTAAAAGTGACATACAAAAAAACCTAAAAATTGTTGACCTTACAGGAGCAGGTGACCTTTTTGCAGCAGGATTTTTGCATGGGTATATTAATAAATTATCTACAAAAGAATGTCTTGATAAGGGTACAGAGATGTCATCAAAAGTAATACAACAGATTGGTGCAAGAATTTTATATTAATAAAATTATAAAATATTATATTATTAATTAAATGAATAATAATATCATATACAGACTTTTTCCTGAGCCAGTTTTTAAGTATAAATTAGAAAATTTTCAAAATTTTAATCAAGATTTAACAAATTATATTTATGAACTTAGACAGAATGATGATAGAGGTTTAAATAAATCAAATAAAGGTGGATGGCATTCTAATTATTTCAAATTAGGCGTAAAAGACTCCATACAGCATAAGTTTACTTTAGAAATTCAGAAATATATAATTGATGTATTTCAAAAATATGGATGGAAAACTAAAAATGTTCCAATTTCAATTAATGAAATGTGGGCAATAATTAATAGAAATGAAGATTTTAATGTTTTACATAGTCACCCAAATTGTTATTTAAGTGCAGCTTATTATGTTAAAGCACCTCCAAACTGTGGAAAATTTGAAATAGAGTGTCCGAACATAGCAAAGTTAAATTCATTTCCATCAATAGAAAAACCTAATGATCTAAATGTTAGAATAGTAAGCATAGATATAAGTGAAGGAGATTTGCTTATATTTCCAAATTATTTACCTCATAAAGTAGCAAAAAACCAATCAAATGATGATAGGATAGTGATTAGTTTTAATGTTGGTATTAAATAAATTATAATAAAATTTAATGAAAGTTCATAATTTTTTTCCATTATCAATTTTACAAGATCAAATCAATTTAACTGATGAAGAGAAAACGATATTAATTAATGATATAAGAGTAATGGAACAAAACTCACAAAACTCAAATTATAAAATAAAACAAGCAAGCTGGACTGGAGATACCCAAGGTTATGAATATATTTATAATAATCCTAATTTTGATAAATTGTTTTCAGAAATTAAAAAAAAGATTGATAATTATTTAGATTTTTTAAAAATTGATAAAGATCAAATTGAAATTTATATTCAAAGATCTTGGGCTACTATTTCAAAAAATGATGAAGTTATTTCAAAACACCAGCATTTACAATCTCATTTGTCTTTTGCATATTATTTACAAAAAAATCAAAAAGATTCTAATTTTGTTATTTATGATGATGAAAAGAAAAATGAATTTATACCAGGTTTATTTGGATCAAAAACTTTGTTTCAAAAAAAACTTATTAAAGAAATTAGTTTCTCAACTGCAACCAGAATTACTCTAAATGTTAATGAAAATGATATTATAATTTTTCCATCAAAGACCTCTCATAGCACAGAACAAATTAAATTTAATAATGAAAGAATTTCAATTTCTGGAGATGTTGTTTTTCTTGCGAAAAATTCTAATTTAATAGAGCACTTAACACCTAATTTTAATAATTGGAAAAAATTATAATTAATTTATTTTTTTAACCTAACATAACTTCCTTTTCCCTTTTTAGGTCTTTTTATTCTTGGTTTAAATTTTTTTGTATATAAATTTATTTTAATCGGGTTTTTCTTAGAAAATTTGATAACCATTTTTATTACTTATTATAAAGCTTTCATCATCAAAAAATTCAAAAATTTTTTTTCTTAGTCTATAAATATGTGTTTCGACTGTGTGTGTTTCTATGTCAGATTGGTAGCCCCATACATTTCCTTGTAACTCTTTTACGTTAACAGGAGTTTTTTTTTCTAACAAATAAATAATAATTTGAACTTCTTTTTCAGTTAGTTTTAATTTTTTATTTTTAAACTCTAATTCTCTAGAGTTAATATTTATCGAATAATCCTTAACATTTACTTTTAATTGATCTGAAAATCGATTTTTTAATATCTCAATATTAATGTATTCAATTAGTTTAAAAATTTTAATAGGGGTTTTCTCAATAACATATTGATTTTTAATATTTGGTAGTTTTTTCTTTGTAATTATAAGATAATTACTTAAATATTTAATTTCTTTTAATAATGCGACTTCATTATTTAATTCAATAACATTAATTCCTAGTTCTCGATCTAATTCTTTTAAAATACTATATATATATTTATTATTATAAATAATTATATTTTGAGAATTCATATATTCAATATGGTATGATAATTTACATAAAAAATAAATACACTCTTAAAATTGATAATTTAAAATTTAAGTGTTCTGTTGGAAGAAACGGTTTTTCAAAAACAAAAATAGAAGGTGATAAAAAAACTCCTAAAGGCACTTTTGAAATCCAACATCTTTACTATAGAGAAGATAGATTAAAAAAACCAATTACTCGTCTTAAATGTATCAAAATTAAAAAACAAATGGGTTGGTGCAATGATATTAGAAACCCAAAAAAATATAACAAACTAATAAATGTTAAAAATGATAGCAGTATAAGACACGAAAAAGTTTATAGAAAAGATTTCAAATATGATTTGTTAATTCCAATAAAATATAATTTTAAAAAACCAACTATTGGTAGAGGAAGTTGTATATTTATCCATTTAACAAAAACATATAAACCTACAGCAGGATGTATAAGTCTCGGAAAGAAAGATCTTCTAATTATATTAAAATTAATTAATAAAAAAACTAAGATAAAAATAAATTAAGTTCTATTTCCAAAAATACTTGAACCAATTCTCAAATAAGTGGCACCACTTTCTAGTGCTTTTAGATAATCAGAAGACATACCCATGCTTAATTCAAGAAAATTATATTTTTTATTTAATTCGCTCATTTCTTGAAAATATTTTTCAGGATTTTCATTTTCAGGAGGAATGCACATTAAACCTATTATATCCAAATTTAGTTCCTTACAATAATTATATAGATCTCCTAATTCATCTTTATTTATACCAGATTTTTGTGCTTCATTACCAATATTAACCTGTAAAAATATTTTAATTTTTTTATTCTGTTTTATCTCTTCATCGTAAATTTTTTTTGCTAGTTTTTTATTATCAAGGGAGTGAATATAATCAAAAATATTGATTGCATACTTAACCTTATTTCTTTGCAATCTACCAATTAGGTGCAATTTTATTTTACTATTATTTAATTTAACTTCTTTCCATTTATCTACAGCCTCTTGAACTTTATTTTCTCCGTAATGTAAATGACCATAATCAATCAATGGAAAAATTTTTTCTAATTTAAATGTTTTCGATACAGCTATAACTTTAGGTAGTGCAATATTTTTGTGGTCTTCTAGTTTTGAATTAATTATATTAATTATATCTATAAATTTTTTAACTGTATCATGCATAAAAATTTACCTACAAAATATTATTTTATTAAAGAATTAAAAACTAAATATATAGATAAACAAAACAAAGATACAGGGATCATTTATAGAAACTATGAAAAAAAAAATCAGCTAGATACCATTATAAAATTAAAGAATTATTGTAAAAAAAAAAATTTTAAGTTCTATTTGTCAAATAACATTAAGTTAGCAATTAAATTAAATTTAGATGGCGCTTACATCCCTTCCTTTAATAATAGCTTAACACATTTATCATATTCATTTAAAAATCATTTTTTAATTATTGGTTCGGCACATAATAATAAAGAAATTAAAACTAAAGAATTACAAGGTGTAAAAATACTATTTTTATCATCATTATTTAAATTAAATAAAAATTACTTGGGCATAAACAGATTTAAATTGTTAGCAACACACACAAATAAAAAAAAAATTGCTCTTGGAGGAATTAATTTTAAAAATAGAAAAAAATTAAAATTATTAAATTGTTTTGGTTTTGCTGGAATTTCTTATTTTGAATAAAAAAAAGGCCCCTAAATAAGGGGCCCTTCTTAAAATTAATCCTAATTTAATTAGAATGCAAATGATAGACCTAGTGCATAACCAGATCTGTCTTTACCATCTGTACCACCTACATTTTCTACTGAGTTGTGGTTAGCAGATAAAGTCATTGATCCCATAGTCAATGAAGCAGAAATACCTAATGCTTCTTGATCTTCTGAACCTTCAATCTCAGTTTCAGCTGAGTTTAAAGATACTGATAGATCATCACTTACAGCATATGAAATACCCATTGCAGTTAGTGTAGTATCTGAACTTGCAGCATTTGAGTCTACTTCGTAAGATGAGAAACCAACAGTAATTGCATCCATTGCATAAGTTACGTTAAACGCAGTAACATCATCAGCGTCAGCTGGACCTTCACCGTTATCTTCACCTATACCAGCACCAATTGTTAAACCATCAATACCTGTGTATTTAATAGTTGCTGCCATTGAACTTTCTATTTGAGTTTGACCATCTGAAGGAATGTAGTCTAAACCTATTGTAACTCCATCAATAAGTGAAGAGTTTTGGTAGAAGAAAGTATCATCACCTGTAGGACCGTATGCGTGTGCAGTAGCACCTGATACATCATCCCAAGCTTCTTCACCAGCTGTTGGTGTAGTATCATCCATGAGAGAGATGTTTGAACTTCCAGACTGTCCGTAGAAAGTTAAAGTTCCTGCATCACCCATGTCGATAGTTAGTGCTCTGTTATCCATAACTCCACCACCTGGCTGATCACTTTCATCAATCTTGAAGCTAGTTGAAACTACAAATCCGTTATCCATTTCAGCAGAACCCTTGAATACGATAGAGTCGTTCATTGTCCAACCATTACCTTTGTTAGTTTTTTCTTCACCAGAAAAACCTAATGAAGCACCACCAGTTACTGATAACTCAGCAGCATTTGCTGATACAGAAACTAGAGCTCCTGCTAACGCAGTAAGACCTATTTTTTTAATGTTCATATTAATTACTCCTATATTTTTAATTGTTATTATTAATAATAAACATGCTACTTATATTTAAATTTGTGATGTGTTTTATAAATTATCGAATTTTAGCTAATTTTTACTTCTAAGTGTTGTATATTTACAACACATCAACTTATCACTGAATTTGCTATTTTTTTTAATAATTTTAAAATATACATCTTATATTTTAAAAATTACTGCAAATTTTACTATGTTTTCAAAAAAATTCCAAAAAACTATAATATTTTTGATTATTTTACCCTTTTTATTGAACTCTTGCGCAAATAGAGGTGATGCTAGAAAATCTCCACCAGACCCGAAGCTAAGAGTAAAGAAAAATATTGAGGAAGGTAGAGGATTTCGGTTAATGGATAGAGTTAAAAATAGTGGAACAAATTTTGAATTCGCAACCTCAAATGAGCTATGGAGAGCATCTTTGGATATTTTAGATTTCATGCCACTCTCTTCAGTGAATTATAGCGGTGGAATAATAATAACTGATTGGTATACAAATAATTCAGAAATTAATGAAAGCATAAAAATTACCATTAGATTTTTAACAAATGAGATACGTAGTGATGCCTTAAATATCATAGTATTCCGTAAAACTTGTAGCATTAATAATCAATGTGAAATTTCAAAGAGCTCAAACAATATTGCCAATGAATTAAAAAAAAAAATTTTAAAAACTGCTGCAGTGTATCAAAAACAAAAAAAAGATAAAAATTTTAAAGAATATAAAATTGGAAATTTTCAAGAGTAATTACCTTTGTGGAAAGATATAATTTTAAAAAAGTTGAACAAAAATGGCAGCATTTTTGGGAAAAAAATAAAACTTTTGCAGCATCAGTAATTAAAAGTAAAAAAAAATTTTACTGTCTAGAAATGTTTCCTTACCCTTCAGGCAAAATACATATGGGCCATGTTAGAAATTATACAATTGGAGACGTATTATCTAGATATAAAACATTGAATGGCTACAACGTTCTTCATCCTATGGGTTGGGATTCCTTTGGTATGCCTGCCGAAAATGCCGCTAAGCAAAATAAATTAGATCCAAAATCATGGACAGAAAAAAATATATCGATAATGAAATCCCAATTAAAACAATTAGGATTATCTATAGACTGGGATAAAGAAATTTCTACCTGTTCACCTGAATATTATAAACATCAACAGGAATTATTTCTAGAACTTTACGATAAAGAATTAGTATACAGAAAAGAAAGTTATGTTAATTGGGATCCAGTAGATCAGACAGTTTTAGCAAATGAACAAGTTATAAATGGCAGAGGATGGAGATCAGGAGCAGTCGTTGAAAGAAAAAAACTTAATCAGTGGTTTTTTAAAATAACAGCTTTTTCAAAAGAATTATTAGAAAGTCTAGATTCACTTAAAGAATGGCCAAACAAAGTAAAAATAATGCAAAAAAATTGGATAGGCCAATCTTTTGGATGTGAAATAAAATTTAAAATAGAATCTGATAAAAAAATTGATGAAATAAAATGTTATACAACAAGACCAGATACATTATTTGGTATGTCTTTTTTAGCTATTTCAGTAGATCACCCAGTATCAAAGTTTTATGAAAATAATGATGATTTTATAAAATTTAAAAAACTTTGCTCGAAAACTGGGACTACGGAGGAATCTATAGCTGCTGCTGAAAAATTTGGTTTTAAAACAGACATGATGGCCATCAACCCTTTAGATGAAAATAAGAAATTACCAGTTTATTTTGCAAATTTTGTATTAATGGATTATGGATTAGGAGCTGTTTTTGGATGTCCTGCACATGATCAGAGAGATCTTGATTTTGCAAAAAAATATAATTTAGAAATAACGCCTGTTGTTAAACCAGAAAAAGAACAAACTATAACTATTAGTAAAGAAGCATATACTGGACCAGGATATTTATTTAATTCTCAATTTTTAGATGGTTTAAAAGTCCCCGAAGAATCAATATCAAAAACAATAGAGCATTTAGAAAAAAATAATATTGGAGTTAGAAAGACTAATTACAGATTGAAAGATTGGGGAATATCTCGACAACGTTATTGGGGATGCCCAATACCGATGGCATATGATAAAAAAAATAATCCAGTTAAAATTCCAAAATCTATGTTGCCTGTATCTCTTCCAAAAATTGATGAATTTAAATCTTCAGGAAATCCACTAGAAGAAATGAAAGAATGGAAAAGTGTTGTAATAGATGGTGAAGAATACTCTAGGGAAACCGATACACTTGATACATTTGTTGACTCTTCGTGGTATTTTTTACGGTTTTGTTCGGCTAAAAAGAAAGATTATGGATTTGATCAAGAAGATATAGATTATTGGATGCCAGTTGATCAATATATTGGAGGTATTGAACATGCTATTCTACATCTACTTTATTCAAGATTTTTTATGCACGCGCTTTCTTTTAAAAATAATAAATTCAAAATAAAAGAACCTTTTAATGGCTTATTTACACAAGGTATGGTTTGTCATGAGACTTATAAAGATAGTAAAAATAATTGGATAAGCCCAGATGAAGTAATATCAATAGATGGTAAAAAATTTTTAAAAAAAGACAAAAATCAAATGGTTATCGTTGGACCATCTGAATCCATGTCTAAGTCTAAAAAAAATACTATTGATCCTGAAGAAACAATTAAAAATTATGGAGCAGACTCGGTCAGATTATTTATCTTATCCGATAGTCCGCCTGAAAAAGATGTACAATGGTCTGATGAAGGCATTGAGTCATCTTTCAAATTTATACAGAAATTATGGTCTTTGAATATAAGGATACTAAATGAAATAGATAATAACTATTTAGATGAAGATAAAAACGAATTAGAAATCATCACCACAAGATTTATAAATAACGTTCAAATTAATATAGAAAATTTTAGCTACAATAAAATAGTTGCAAATTTTCATGAGATATATTCTTCACTAAACAAAATAATTAACACTAAAATTAAAAGACAGAGCTGGATAAAAAATTATTCAAAAATTTTGATAACAATGAGTCCAATCATCCCCCACTTTGCAAATGAATGCTTAAGCAAACTAGAAAAATTTAGTTTTAAAGGCCCAATAACTTGGCCTGTTATAAATAAAGATCTTTTGATTAAAGAAATGATTAATTTTGTTGTACAATTTAATGGTAAAACAAAAGGAATAATAAATATTAAAAAAGATTTTAAAGAAGATAATGTATTGGAAAAAATTAAAGAAAATGAAAAATTTTTCAAACACTTAAATGGTAAAATAATTAAGAAAAAAATATTTATTCCAAATAAGTTAATAAATATTTTAATTTAAATTTAACAATGAGAAAAATTTTTTTATTATTGATTATACTAAACATGTTGAATGGCTGCGGTTTTACACCTCTTCATTTGAATAAAACAAATACAAATTTTTCAATAGAAGAAGTTTCTTATGAAGGGGATAAAATTATCAATAACTTTTTCAAAATTTATTTTAGAATCTTGGAAAATAACGAACATGAAAAAAAATATAAAATTAATGTAACTACTGAATATTATAAGAATGTGCTTTCAAAAGATACAACAGCAGAAATTTTAGATTATCAATTATCAGCTAAAGTTTTATTTAAAATAAGTTTAAATGAAAAATTAATTAAAGAAATAACATTTGTAGAAAAGCAAAATACAGATAGCATAAGTGATAAATTTGAAGAACAAAAATACGAAAGAGTTATAAAAGAAAATTTTGCTTCAACAATATATAACAATTTAATATCGGAACTTTCTAAGTTAAATGATTATTAAATCATTTGAAATAAACAAAATAAACTTAAAAGATAACAAATTTATACTTCTATATGGGAAAAATGATGGACTGAAATTAGAAGTATTAAAATTTTTACTTAAAGGAAAAACACTTACTGCAAACTATGATGAAAAAGAAATTATCGAAAATTCAGATAATTTTTTAAATTCATTGCATACAGAATCTCTTTTTGAAAATGAAAAAATTATGTTTATTAAAAGAGTCACAGATAAATCATTTAAAATTTTAGAACACATAGTTAAAAAAAATCTAAATAATATAAACATAATCATCGAATCAGATAATTTAGAAAAAAAATCAAAGTTAAGATCTTTTTTTGAAAAAGATAAAAAAACTGTTTGTATTCCTGTATATCCTGACGACTTTCAATCATTGTCAAGAATAGCATTTTCTTTCTTAAAGCAAAAAAAAATTTCATTATCTAAATCAAATATTGATCTTATAATTAACAATACTAAGGGGGATAGGGGAATTTTAATATCAGAATTAAAAAAGATAGAAAATTATTCTTATAGTAAAAAAAGTATAAATGAAGAGACTTTGCTTAAATTAACAAATTTAATCGAAAATCATTCCATTTCAGAATTAATAGACAATTGTTTGGCAAAAAATAAAAACAAAACATTTAAAATTATAAATGAAAATAATTACAAGAATGACGACTGTGTATTAATTTCTAGAACTTTTTTGAATAAATCAAAGAGAATACTTGCTTTGACTTTAAAATATGAAAAAAATAGAAATATTGATTTAACAATTTCAGAAGCAAAACCGCCAATTTTTTGGAAAGAAAAACAAATTACCAAACAACAAATCCAAAATTGGAATTCAAAAAACTTAAAATTCTTAATTTATCAGCTTTGCGAAGTTGAATTAATGATTAAAAAAAACTTAAACAATTCTCTTAATATAATTACAAATTTTATTTTAGAACAAGTGGCCTCGAAAACTAATAATTAGATTTAATTATATCTATAATTTTATTTAATTGATTGAGATCTTTATATTCAAAACTTATTTTACCCCTATTCCTCTTATTATTTTGAATGTTAACATTAAGACCTATTTTATTTGAGATAGATAGTTCAAGTGCAATAATATTTGAGTCTTTAGATGTATTTCGGTTTTGTTTTTTATTTTTAAAAATTTTAACAAAATTCTCTGTCTGTCTCACTGATAATTTTTTTTCAATAATTTTTGATGCAACAAACATTGCATTTTCAAGGCCTACTAATATCTTAGCATGACCAGCTGTTAATTTTTTAGTTTCAATTAATTTTATGACTTTATCTGGTAAAGTTAAGAGCCTCAGAGAATTAGTTATGTGACTTCTACTTTTTCCAATAAATTTTGATACTTTTTCTTGGTTATAAGAAAACTCGTCAATTAATCTTTTGTAACCTTGAGCCTCTTCTAGAGGATTCAAATCATGTCTTTGAACATTTTCAACAATTGCAAATTCTAAAGATTTCAAATCATCAGCTTCAGTAACAACAACGGGAACGTTATGGAGGCCAGCTCTTTGTGCAGCAAGCCACCTTCTCTCACCTGCTATTATCTCAAATTTTGATTTATCATCATTTGATTTCCTAACAATGATTGGCTGTATCATTCCTCTTTCTTTAATTGAATTAGTTAAATCTTCTAAATTATTTTCATCAAATATTTTTCTTGGTTGATACTTGTTTGGAATTAGATCACTTACTTGTAATTGATTAGTTTGGGATTCAACTTTTGATTCACCAATCAATGAGGACAAACCTCTTCCTAAACCTTTTTTAATTTTGTCCATTAAGCAGCACTCCCTATTGTTGACTCTTGATTAATAAATTCATCTGTGAAGCTAAAATATGACTTACTACCTGGACATGATTTATCATAAATTAAAACTGGCATTCCATGAGAAGGTGCTTCTGATAATCTGACGTTCCTTGGTATTACTGTTGAGTAAACTTTTTCACTAAAATAATCTCTAGCTTCTTTTTCAACTTGTGAAGATAATTTATTTCTTTTGTCATACATCGTTAAAAGTATACCTCTGATTTTTAATTCTGGATTTAAACTTACTTTTATCCTTTCAATAGTCTTCATGAGCTGTGTTAAGCCCTCAAGCGCAAAAAATTCTGTCTGTAGAGGAACCAGAAGTGAGCTAGAGCATACGAGGGCCATGACGGTCAGTAAGCTAAGTGAAGGTGGGCAGTCAATTAATATATAATCATAAGACCCTCTAGAATCATTTAAATAAGCGGCTAATTTACTCTTCAAAATAAATGCTCTATTAGTATCATTAGCTGTTTCAACTTCTAGACCTGATAAGTCAACGTTAGAAGTTATCAGATCCAAATTTTCAAACTGTGTTTTCTTTATTACTTGATAAATTTCCTTAGTTCCGTTCAGCAGACCATAAATTGTGTCGCTTGAGTTGTCCGTATTTGATAATCCAAGACCTGTGGTGGCATTTCCCTGGGGATCTAGATCAATAACTAAAATTTTTTTATTAAGTTGTGATAAACCAGCAGCAAGATTAATTACGGTGGTTGTTTTTCCTACCCCACCCTTTTGATTTATGACAGATATGATTTGCATTTAATTTTTTTCAACTTTTTTTTTAATTTTTTTTATGTTTATCAAAAATGAATCCTTACTTGTTAAACTTTTCTTTTCTATATATTCCAAATTCCATTTTTTTTTAGAATTTTCAAAAACTTTTTTTCCACTTTTACCCATGAAGAAAATTAAATTTTTATATTTAGAGAAATTTTCATAAACTAAATCTAAAACAACAGGCATAGGTTTAAACGCTCTTGACATAATTGTTCCTGTCTCTAAATTTTTTAATTCAAAAATATTTTTTTGAAAAATTTTTGTATTTAAATTTAACTTTTCTGATACTTCTTTTAAAAAATGGCTTTTATGGTAGCTTTTTTCATACAGATGCACATTCATTTTATTTTTCATGTTTTTTAGTATAATTGCCACTATAATTCCTGGTAAACCAGCTCCAGAGCCTAAATCTGTAGTTGTATTGCAATTTAAATCAACAAAATCAATTATTTGCGCAGAATCTATAATATGGCGTTCAATTATTGCGTTTTTTGATGCTGTATTTTGACCAATTATATTAATTTTTTTATTTTTTTCAAGAATCAGAGATATATAGTTTTCAAAGTCTAAAAATGTTTCACGTGAAACATTTAGATAATTAAGTCTAGAGTAAGAATTTAAAATTTCTTGATCCATTAAGCTATATGCTTAATAGACTTTCTTTTAACATGTGACAACAAAATATATACAGCTGCTGGCGTTATTCCATCAATTCTAAGAGCTTGACCCATAGTTTTAGGCTTTATTTCTTTTAACTTAGCTTTAACCTCATTAGATAAACCTGAAAGCCTATCATAATTGATTTTCTCAGGAATAATTAAGTTCTCATCCCTCTTAAAAGCTAAAATATCGGCTTTTTGCTTCTTTAAATATCCTCTGTAATGAGCATTAATTTCTACTTGCTCATCAATTTCATCACTAAAATATGGTATTTCAGGCCATATTTCTCTAATTTTACTCATATTTACATTCTTTTGAGTTAGAACTTCATTTGAAGACCTCAATATTCCATCTTTCGCTATTTTAATTCCAAATTTTTCAGCTTTAGATGGGGAAATTCTAGATTTACTCATTTTTAAATTAATTTTTGCAATTTTGTTGAATTTATCTAAGTATATTGCTTTTCTATCTTTTCCAATTAACCCGATTTCTATTCCCTTAGCTGTCAATCTTTGATCTGCATTATCCGCTCTCAAACTTAATCGATATTCTGCTCTTGATGTAAACATACGATATGGCTCTGCTACTCCCTTTGTAACCAAGTCATCAATCATTACTCCAATGTAGGCATCAGATCTATCAAGGATAAAAGGCTCAGAATTTCTAACAGATAAAGCTGCATTTATACCAGCTATAAGTCCTTGTGCAGCTGCTTCTTCATATCCAGTCGTTCCGTTAATTTGTCCAGCAAGATATAGATTGCTGATTTTCTTTGTTTCAAGGGTCAAGAATAGTTCACGTGGATCTATATAGTCATATTCTATAGCATATCCTGGCCTTATTATTCTTACATTTTCTAAACCATTGATATTATTACATATTTCTTCTTGAACTTCAGCTGGAAGCGATGTGGAGATCCCATTTGGATAAATTGTGTGGTCATTAAGCCCTTCTGGCTCTAAAAAAATCTGATGACGAATTTTATCTGCAAATTTTACTATCTTGTCTTCTATAGATGGGCAATATCTTGGACCGACTCCTTTTATATTACCTGAGTACATTGCACTTTTGGCTAAATTTTTTTCTATAATTTTATGAACCTTCTCATTGGTATAAGTCATTCGACATGACACTTGTTTGTTTAAATTTTTTTTAGTTAAGAAAGAAAAAAAATAAGGATCATCATCTGCAAATTGTTCCTCAAGGTTTTCAAAATTAATCGTTCTTGCATCTAACCTGGGAGGTGTTCCAGTTTTTAATCTTCCAATTTTAAAATCATATTTTGCTAATTGTTCACTTAAACCTGTTGAAGGTTTTTCATCATACCTTCCCGCTGGTGTTCTTTCATCACCTATATGTATCAAACCATTTAAAAAAGTTCCTGTTGTTAGTATTAACTTGTTACATGATACCTTTTTACCTTCTTTTGTTTCAAAACCATTTATAGCATTATTATTAAAAATAAACTTTATTACAGGATCTAAAAAAATGCTTAAATTACAATATTTTATAAGTTTTTCTTGCATAAATTTACGATATAGTGACCTATCTGATTGTGTTCTTGGTCCACGTACAGCTGGCCCTCTGCTTCTATTTAATAATCTAAATTGTATACCTGATTTATCTGCAACATCTCCCATAACACCATCTAGTGCATCTATTTCTCGAACTAAATGACCTTTACCTAAACCACCTATTGCAGGGTTACATGACATCTCACCAATCGTTTCTATTTTATGAGTGAATAGGGCAGTGTTTACACCTAGACGAGCAGAAGCTGCAGCTGCCTCACATCCTGCATGACCACCACCAATTACAACTACATCAAATGACAAATCTTTTTTCATGAGTTGAATTTATATGTGAATAGATAATTTACAAGACAGGCTCATTTTTTTGTAAATAAACATTAAATATCAACAGTTTTTGATAAAAAATGTCTAAAAAACAAGGAAAATAGGGGATTACTTACCGATGCAAAAATCGTTGAAAATACTACCTAATATCTCTTCTACATCAACTTTTCCAACGATCATACCCAAATGTCTAGTCGCTAATCTTAAATCTTCTGCTGCTTTATCAAAATCTTCTATTTCTTTTTTTTGATTAAAGTTATTCAAATGGTCTAAACACTGTTCCAAATGTTGTCTATGTCTTTCCCTAGTAATCAAGATATCATCACTAGTTATAAATTTATTTTTTAAATTATTTTTTATTTTTAAAATTAGTTCATCAATATTTTTATTATCTTTAATTGAAATTGAAACATGATTTATATTTTTTATTTCTGAATCAATTTCTTTTTCTAAAAGATCAGACTTGTTTATAACTAAAATTGCATTTTCATCTAACAAACCCTTCAAAACATCAGTAAAATCAAGGCTTTTTGCATCTACCACTACAAGCTTTAAATCTGCATCTTCGGCTCTATTTAAAGATAATTTAATACCTTTTTTTTCTATCTCATCTTTAGATTCTCTTATTCCAGCAGTATCAGATATTATTACAGGATAACCATCTATATTAAGATGAGTTTCGATAACATCTCTCGTAGTACCAGCTATTTCAGAAACTATTGCAACATCTCTATTTGATAAATGATTTATTAAACTAGATTTCCCTGCATTAGTGGGTCCAAGAATTGCAATCTTAAAACCATCTCTAATTCTTTCTCCAACTTTTTGATCATTTAAAATCTTTTCAATTTTTTTAATAACTTCACTTGAATCATTTTTAATTTCATCCAAAATATTTTTCGGCAAATCTTCATCTGGAAAATCAATTTTAGCTTCAACATGAGACAAAATTTTTAAAAGTTTTTCTCTTAAAAAATTAAATTTTTCAGCAGACTTTCCATCCATAATTTTAATTGCTTGTTGTCTTTGAATTTCTGTTTCAGATGAAATTAGGTCAGCAATACTCTCTGCTTTTAACAAATTTATTTTGCCATTTTGAAAAGCAAGCTTTGTAAATTCTCCTGGTTCGGCCAGTCTACAATTATCAATTTCAGAAATAGAAGAGTGCAGAGCATCTATGACAGCTTTGCTACCATGAACTTGTATTTCGGCCATATCTTCTCCTGTGTAGCTCTCTGGCCCCGGAAACCATATGATTATTCCCTCATCAATAAGCTCGGAAGTCTTGATTTTATTGATTTTTCTTAATGTTGCTACTCTTGGTTTTGGTATTGTTTTGTTTGTAAGTTGTTCGATAATTTTTTTTGTCATCCTTCCAGAAATTCTTATAACTGCAATACCAGAAATTCCTGGACCTGATGAAAGAGCAAATATGGTCATAATTGATTAAGGGTTAATTATATAATCTAATAAAAAATAATATATAATTTTTTCAATGATTATTTGGTTAGCTTCTTACCCCAAAAGTGGAAACACATGGCTTAGATCGATCATATCATCATTAATATACACTGATAGTGGAATATTTAATTTTCAATTGTTAAACAAAATTCAACAATATCCCAGCAGAAAATTTTTTAAAGATTTTACTCAAAATTTCCAAGATATAAATGATGTTAGTAAAAACTGGGTCACTAGTCAAAATCAAATTAATTTAGATAATAAAGTTAAATTTTTAAAAACTCATAATTTGAATTGTAAAATTCAGAATAATACTTTTACTGATAAATCCAATAGTATAGCCACAATATATATAGTTAGAGATCCGAGAAATCTAATAAGTTCTATTTCAAATCATTTTAGTCTCAATATAGAAGATGCAAAAAAATTTTTAATGGAACCGAAAATAATGTTTGGATCAAAAGAAAAAAAGGAATCAGAAAACGAAATTGCAACACTTATTGGTACCTGGAAGGAACATTATAATTTTTGGACTAAAAAAAACTCAAATTGTCTATTAATTAAATACGAAGATCTATTAAACAACATTGATAATGAAATTGATAAAATAGTATTTTTTTTAAGAAAATACTTAAAATTTGAATACAGTGATATAAAAAAACAAAATATCATAAATAGTACTAAATTTGAAAATTTAAAAAAGATGGAAAAAGACGGCCTATTTAAGGAACACGCCTTTAATAATATTAATAAAAAAAAAGTTATGTTTTTTCACAAAGGACCACAAAATTTATGGAAAAATTCATTAAATAAGGAATTGCAAAATGAAATTGAAAAAATTTTTAAAGATGAAATGAAAGAACTAAAATATATTTAGTTATTCTATTTTTATGTATAAATTAATATTAATTTAACCTGTTATAAAAAAATTAAATATGATTATTTGGTTAGCTTCTTATCCTAAAAGTGGAAATACATTTTTAAGAGCGTTTCTATCTGCCTATTACTTTTCTTCGGATGGGAAGTTTGATTTTAGTCTAATTGATAATATTAAGCAATTTCCTGATAAACAGTTTTTTAATAAAAAAATCGATAGCGCAATAGAAGCATCAAAAGAATGGATGCTATCACAAAAAAAAATTATATCAGATAAAAAAATAAGATTTTTTAAAACTCATAGCTGTTTAGGTGATTACAAGGGCAATGTTTTCACTTCATTTGAAACGAGCCTGGGAGCAATATATATAGTAAGAGACCCAAGGAACGTTTTTACATCTATAAAAAATCATTTTTCATACAATGATGAGGAAGCACTAAATATGATTTTGGATAAAAAAAGTTATTTATTAGCAAAAGATGGCGGTGGGTATTCATCATACTCATATATAAGTTCTTGGAGCCTTAATTACTTATCATGGTTAAAATATAATAAGTTTAGAAGACTTTTTATAAAGTATGAGGACATACTGGAAAATAAATACGAAACTTTCAGAGATATAATAGTTTTTATTAATACTTTAACTAACAGAATAGAAGGAGTTAATAAATCAAAATTACATAATGCAATTGAGTCAACTAATTTTAATGTTCTTAAAAAAAAAGAAAAAGATGTTTCAATGGGTGAAAGTGATGATGGTTTTAAAAAATGGAGAAATTTTCACGTAGAAAATAGAAATTACTTTTTTAATCTTGGTCCTGATAACAAATGGGAAAATATACTCAATAAACATACAAGAGAAAAAATTGAGAGTAATTTTAAAAATGAAATGAAATCTTTAAAATATATTTAATAATTTAAGATGGTTTATTCATCGAATTAAAAAATTCCGAATTATTTTTTGTATCTTTCAATTTTGAATTAATAAATTCAATTGCATCCATAGTACCCATTGGAGCAATTATTCTTCTTAATACATTCATTTTCTGTAAATCGTTTTTATCAAACAACAGCTCTTCTCTTCTTGTTCCAGACTTTGTTATGTCGATTGCAGGATAGATTCTTTTATCTGCTATTTTTCTATCTAAGACAGTTTCACTATTACCTGTTCCTTTAAATTCTTCAAAAATAACCTCATCCATTCTGCTTCCTGTATCAATCAGGGCTGTAGAAATAATAGTTAGTGAGCCACCTTCTTCAATATTTCTCGCTGCACCAAAAAATCTTTTTGGTCTCTGAAGTGCATTTGCATCCACACCCCCTGTTAAAACCTTTCCTGAGCTTGGAATTACAGCATTATAAGCTCTACCTAATCTTGTTATGGAATCTAATAAAATAACAACGTCTTTTTTATGTTCAGTTAATCTTTTTGCCTTTTCTATAACCATTTCAGCAACAGCCACATGTCTTTGTGCTGGTTCATCAAAAGTTGAACTAATTACTTCACCCTTTACAGTCCTCTGCATATCTGTAACTTCTTCAGGACGTTCATCTATTAATAAAACTATAAGGTAACACTCTGGATAATTTTTGGCTATTGAGTTAGCTATACTTTGTAGGATCATTGTTTTTCCAGCCTTGGGTGGTGATATAATTATTGATCTTTGGCCTTTACCAATTGGGCTAACTAAATCAATTAGTCTTGGGGTTAGATCTGGTTTTTTTTCTATTTTAGCTGTTTCAATTTCCATCACTAATTGCTTGTCTGGATATAAAGGAGTTAAATTATCAAATGCAATTTTATGCCTTGCCTTTTCTGGTTCTTCAAAATTTATTTTACTTACTTGTAATAATGCAAAATATCTTTCTCCTTCTTTGGGGGCTCTTACTGGACCTTCAACAGTATCTCCTGTTCTTAAACCAAATTTTCTAATCTGACTTGGACTTACATATATATCATCCGGCCCTGGGAGATAATTAGATTCCATTGCTCTAAGGAAACCAAACCCATCTTGCAGTAACTGCAAAACTCCTACCCCGGTAATTTCTTCTTTTTCAGCAACTTTTTTAAGAATAGCAAAAAGAATTTCCTGTTTTCTCAGTGTACTAGCATTTTCAATTCCAAGCTTCTCTGCTTGTGTAATAAGCTGTTCAGATGATTTAAGTTTTAGTTCTTGAATGTTCATGATTTTTTTTGATAAGGACTTACCAATGAATATAATATATATACTGATTTTATTATTTCAACCCTAGATTGGCTTAAAAATAGCTAAAAATACAACAATAATTAAAATTACAGTTGGAATTTCATTAATAATTCTAAAAAATTTTGAAGATCTAGCGTTTGTTCCGTCTTTTAGTGCAATTAAACATTTACCCAAATATTCATGATAAATTGAAAGTAGCACCACTAACACTAATTTAATTTGAATCCATAAATTCGAAAAAACATCAAAACCAATTAAATAAATTAATATTAATCCAAAAGCCCATGTTAATAACATAGCGGGACGCATAATATAATTGTATAATCTCTTCTCCATCAAAATGAAAATATCAGTGGTCTCTTTTTTTTCTTTATTTTCAACATGGTAAACAAAAATTCTTGGTAAATATAAAAGACCCGCCATCCATGAAATGAGTGCTATTAAATGTAAAGATTTAAGTAGTAAATATGTATTCATTAATTAAAGATTTTTTTCAATTAAAGACTTTATCAAAAATATATGATCTTCATTGTCATTTAAACAGGGAACCATATCAAAATTAATTCCACCCGCATTTACAAAACTTTCTTTACCTTGAATTAATATTTCCTCCAACGTTTCTACACAATCGGATGAAAAACCTGGGGATATGACAAGAATATTTTTAATCCCCTCATTTGGTAGTCTTTCTAGAGTTTTATCAGTGTATGGTTGCAGCCATTCTTGTGGACCAAATCTTGACTGAAAAGTAGTTTTAATTTTTATAGAATTAAACTTTTCTGAAATAAGTCTCGTTGTTTTATGACAATAACAATGATACGGATCTCCTTTATCAAAATATTTTTTTGGTATTCCGTGATAAGAGGCTATAATTAAGTCTGGTTTCCAGTTAATTTCGTTAATTTTTTTATTAATCGAATTAACTAGTGCATCAATATATAAAGGATTAGATTCATAATGCGGAATTATTTTAAGGGAAGGTTGCCACCTCATTTTCATTAGTGTTCTATAGACTTCATCACAAACTGTTGCTGTTGTTGCTGCTGCATATTGAGGATAAAGAGGAAGTATAATTAAGTTTTCACAGCCCATTTTATGTAATTCATGTATTTTACTTTTTATACTTGGGTTTCCATATCTCATTGCAAAATCTAAAATAATATTTTCTTTTTTTAATGACTGGGAAGTTTTTTCACTTTGTAGTTTTGTATAATAAAGAAGTGGAGACATATTTTCATTTTTCATCCAAATTTCTTTATAAGCTTTAGCAGTTTTAGAGGGTCTAAAAGTTAAAATAAATAAATTTAAAATTATTTGCCAAATTATAGGATTTACTTCTATCACTCTTCTGTCTGATAAAAATTCTTTTAAATATTTCCTAATATCAAACCAGTTTGTTGAGTCTGGAGTGCCTAAATTAATTATAAGCACGCCTGTTTTTCCATAATTTACTGGTGGGTGGTTTTTATCCATAGTTTAATTATTTTTTACTATTTTAATTAAATTTTCGACCATTTCTGGATTGGTTTCAGGAAGAATACCATGCCCTAAATTAAATATATATGGATGATCTTTAAAAATTTCTAAATACTTATTTGTTTCTTTTTTCAAATTGTCATAATCAGTTAATAAAACCTTAGGATCTAGACCGCCTTGTACAGGAATTTTAATATCTTTTAGTATTTTCTTTGGATCAATATTATAATCAATACTTATAGCATCAGGTTTAACAATTTCACAAAATTCCTTGTAGTTTTTAATTTCTCTTGGAAAACATATTACTGGTACTTTTAAAGATTTAACATAATTTACTAAATTCAAAGTAGGAGTGTAAATATAATTTGGAAGATCTTTTTCCTCTAATAAACCAGCCCAGCTATCAAAAATTTGAATAACATTTGCTCCATTATCTATTTGATTTTTAATATGAACTTTTAAAAATTTTTCTATAAGTAATAAAATTCTATTTATTAAATAATCATCTTTAAAAAAATTTTTATTTAAATCTTTTTTTGGAGATTTTAAATTAATCATATAGACTAAAAGAGTCCAGGGTGCTCCGACAAATCCAATAGTATTTTTATCTTTTACAATTGGATCAGAACTTACTTTTTTAATTGCTTTATAAACAGGATATATTTTTTCAACAAAATCTATCTCATCCAATTTAGCTATCTTTTTTAAGTCTAGATTTTCTAGCTTGGGACCAAAATTTTTCTCAAATTTTACTTTTTGACCTAGACCGTAAGGTAACATTAAAATATCAGAGAAGATTATTGCGGCGTCAATATCGAATCTTTTTAATGGTTGTAATGTTATTTGAGCTGACAAGTTATCATTTAAACATAAGTTAATAAAATCAGGATTTTTTTTTCTTAATTCTCTAAATTCAGGTAGATATCGTCCTGCTTGTCTCATTATCCATAGAGGATTAAATGAGGTATCTTTGTTGATAATTACTTTGTCTAAAGGTTTCATATAAAAGTCTTATAAATTATTGTAGTATTATTATATCTTGTGAATAAAGAAGATTATTTTTTATAAACATTATATTCACAATTTACTAACAAGTTTGATGATTAAAATTGTTTAAAATGAAGCTTTTTTAATTATTTTAATTTTTGTGGATTGTTTTAACTTATTTATTATTATTGTTAATAAAAGTTAGGTTTTACAGGTGTTATTGGGAAAATCTGAAATTGTATAATTCAACAAAAATAATACACGTTTATTAACAATTTATTTATGAGTAATACATATCAAATCTATTTAATTTCTGACTCGACCGGGGAAACCCTAGATAGAATATTTTTGGCTCTTAAAGCACAATTTATAAATATAGAATATAAAATTCATTCTTATTCATTTACAAGAACAGAAAATCAGATTTTAAAAATTTTAGAAGATGCAAAAGAGAATGAAAATTCAATAATTTTATATACTATTGTTGATAATAACCTTGCTAAATATTTGGCTAATGAAAGTGAAAAAAAGAAGATACCTTGTTTTGGAGTATTGGGTAATTTAATTTTAAACTTTTCTAAAATTTTAAATCAAAAAGCTTCTCATGAACCAAGTGGGCAACATGTTTTAAATGATGAGTATTACGATAGAATTGAAGCAATTCAATTTACTATGAATCATGATGATGGTAATTTAATAAACGAAGTTGAAAAATCTGACATTATCCTTATTGGTGTTAGTAGGACTAGTAAAACACCAACGTCTATATATCTTGCAAACAAAGGATTTAAAACTTCAAATATTCCTTTGGTAAATGAAAACTCTTTACCAGAAAAACTTAAGAAAAATCCTCACAGTACTTGTGTTGTTGGATTAAGCACAGAACCTGAAAGACTAGCAGATTTAAGAAAAAATAGGATGAACTCATTAAAAGAAACAGAGAATATAGATTATACTAATTTAGAAAGTATAAAAAAAGAAGTCCTTCAAGCGAAAAAAACTTTTCAAAAATATAAATGGCCTTTAATAGATGTAACAAGAAAATCTGTTGAGGAAACTGCTGCCTCAATTATTAAAATACACGAAATATACTCAAATAATGTTAAATAAAATTATTCTAGCTTCTAAAAGCAAAGTCAGAAAAGATATTTTAGACAAGAATAATATAGATAACGATGTGGAACCCTCAAATGTTGATGAAGATGTTGTAAAGCTATCTTTACTTAAAGAAAATGCTAGTCCAGAAATAATTTCAAAAAATTTAGCAGAGCTAAAAGCAAACAAAGTTAGCATTAAAATGAATGATAGAATAGTGCTTGGTGCAGACAGCGTTATTGACCTAGATGGAGAGTTAATTTCAAAACCTGAGAATAGAAAAGAGGCAATGACCATATTAAGAAAACTTAACGGGAAACCCCATTTTTTAATTAGTTCTGTTTGTATTTCAAAAAATGGTTCAATGATTTGGAATTACACTGATAAAGCAACTTTAATAATGAAAAATTTTTCAGATTCAGAATTAGAAGAATATTTATCTAAAATATCAGATGAAAATCTTTACGCTTACAATGTTTATCAAATTGAAGGGGAGGGTAGAAGTTTGTTCAGTAGCATAGAAGGAGATGAAGATACAATAATGGGTTTACCTATAAAAAAAATAAAAGAATATTTAAATTTATAAAAATGAAAAAATATTTTGTAATTGGAAACCCAATTAATCATTCATTATCCCCAAAATTGCATAACTATTGGCTAAAACAAAATAATATTAATGCAGTTTACGATAAAATTAAACTTGAAGAAAATGAAATTGAAAACTTTATTCTTAAAATTAAAGATCAAGAAATAAATGGTTGTAATGTAACTGTTCCATTTAAAAAAAACGTAATTCCTTTCTTGGACAAATTAAGTTTAGAAGCAGAACAAACACTGTCTGTAAATACAATTACTTTTGATAATGGAAGCCTTGTTGGTCACAATACAGATGTTGCTGGTTTTCAAGAGGCTATAAAACATTTAAATTATAATGTTAAAGATAAAAAAATTTTAATTTTAGGTGCTGGCGGTGTTGTCCCCTCTATTATTTTTGCTTTAAATAAAATGGAAGTATCTAAAATCACTATAAGCAATAGGACTCGTGAAAAAGCAGAAAATTTAAAATCTCAATTTAATAAAATTAGTATTGTTGAGTGGGGTGATATACCTGATTTTGATATGATTATAAATGCAACCAGCTTGGGTTTAAATGATGAGATCATTAATTTAGGCAATTTTAATATAAGTGAGGGTAAATTTTTTTATGATGTAATTTATAATCCTAGCGAAACTAATTTTTTAAGAGATGGTAAAAAGTTAGGGAGCTTAACAGAAAATGGAAAGTTAATGTTTATTTATCAGGCTTTTGGAGCATTTAGTTTATGGCATGGGATAGAGCCACAAATAAATTTAGAAACGTTAAAGTTATTAGAAAATGATTAGAATTGGGATATTAGGTGATATCGGATCAGGAAAAACATTTGTAGCAAATAATTTTGGATATCCAGTTTTCAATGCTGATTATGAAGTATCTAAATTATATAAAAATGATAAAAAAATTTTTAATAAATTACATAAAAATTTACCTAAATATATATCCACATTTCCTGTAGATAAAAAAGAAATTACAAGTGCAATATTGGCTAATGAGAAAAATTTAAAAAAAATAATAAATATTGTTCATAAAGAAATAAGAAAAAAATTAAATTTATTTTTAAAAAAGAATAAGAATAAAAAAATTGTAATTTTAGATATTCCTTTATTAATTGAAAATAAATTATTTAATACAAAAGATATATTAGTCTTTGTAGACTCAAAAAAAAAAGATATTAATAAAAAAATTATAAATAGATTAAATTATAATCGTAAACTTATCAATATATTTAAAAAAATTCAATTAAGTGCAACTTATAAAAAAAAAAAATCACAATTTATAATTAAAAACACCTTCACTCAAAATTCAGTTAAAAAGGAAATTAAAAAAATTTTAAATAAAATTCTATAGATGAAAGAAATAGTACTAGATACAGAAACAACAGGTGTTTCAATTAGAGAAGGCCATAGAATAGTTGAAATTGGTTGTTTAGAACTTGATAATTTAATACCAAAAAAAAAATTTCATGCATATCTGAATCCAGAGAGAAAAGTTTCTGAAAAAGCTTTTCAAGTTCACGGGTATAGTGATGAGTTTCTATCAAAACAAAAAAAATTTGTTGATGTAGCTGATGATTTCTTAAACTTTATAGAGGGGAAAAAACTTATAATTCATAATGCTGAATTTGACTTAGGTCATTTAAACAATGAACTTTCAATGCTAGGCTATAAAAAAATTGATAATGAAATAGTAGATACACTTGAATTAGCTAGAATAAAATTTCCTGGTTCAGCGGCAAGTTTGGATGCGTTATGTAAAAGATATCGTATAGATAATTCTAGAAGAATCCAACATACTGCCCTAATTGATTGTGACCTTTTAGCTAAAGTTTACATAAATTTGATTGATCAAAAAGAACCAACTTTAGATTTTAAAAGTAATGAAATTAAAGTTTATGAGCAAAAAAAAACTCTTAATGCATATTGTAAGAAAGTTGTTTTGCCAACTGACAAAGAGTTAAAAAACCATAGAGAATATTTAAAGAATCATTTGAAAAAAAACTATTTTAGTTAAACCTATTGTTAAATAATTTTTCAAAATCTATTTTTTTTTCAAATTTTACTTCTTGATAACCTGAGTTATGTAGTAAATTTAAAAATGATTTTTCAAGATCAGGATAAATTTTGATTTGTGCATCACAAAGTATAATTCTTTCCATTTCTTTTTTATCTTCTATTTTATCATTTATTTTAATAATCGTAGAGTAAGTCATTTCGAAATATGATTTGTGTTTTGAATTAGATTTATCTTCAAATTTCATAATCGTATCTATTTCAATCATTTTATTTTTAATTGCTTTTGAAGTTATATCTATCTTTAGTTGATATTTAGAAATTTGATCTTTAACAAAAACATATGTTTCAGCATTTTTTGTTTCACTAGAAAGATCTTTAATGTATTGACCTAAGATTTTAAATTTTTCTGTCATTATTTTCTTCTATATCTTCAAATTCTCCATCAATGAAATTTTTATTTGTTTTATTTTTTTTAAACTTTTTAAATAAACGTTTGAATATTAAATTTCTACTAATAGGAAAAATTAATAAAAAACCCAAAACGTCTGTGGCAAATCCTGGAATGATTAGTAGAAATGCTGCAAAAGCAATTGCTGCTCCAGAAAGAACTTCATATGTTGGAACTTCATTATTTTTTAATTGAACAAAACCATTTCTCAGAGTGTTTAGTCCCTCATATTTTGCGTAGTAAACCCCAACAATTGCAGTCATGAAAATGAGTAAAATAGTTAAAATAGCACCTATTTGAGAACCGATCTTTATGAATAAATAAATTTCCAATACTGGTATAAGGATAAAAGATATTAATAATGGGTTCATTTTGTCCTTAATCTAAATTGCTAGTTGAAATTAATCAATAGAGTAATTACTATCAGACCATGAATTATAGTTTTGAGTATATTGATATCATTTTGCTTGCAATGATTGCGGGTTTTATTTTTTTAAGGTTGAGAGGTATTCTTGGTAAAAGAACTGGATATGAAGGAAAAACTCCAGCTCAATTTCAAGAGGTATTAAAAAAAATTAAAGTCGAGCAAAACAAAAAACCTAGTGATAAATTTGATGATGAAGCTAAAAAAGAATTTATAAAAGGTGCTAAAATTGCGTATGAAACAATCATTACCGACTTCGGTGATAATGATAATAAAATCAAAAATGCTAAACCTTTACTAAACAAAGATATTTTTAATCAATTTGACGAAGCTTTGCAAGAAAGAGCAAAAAGAGGTCATTATGCAGAAATTACTTTTATTGGTGTTAATAAAGCAGAAATAAAAGAGCATAAAAAAATTGGAAATATTTTAAATGTAACAGTTAATTTTATCGCAGAGGTGATTACCTGCGTAAGAGATAAAGAAAAAAAAATTGTGTCAGGAGATCCTGGAAAAATTAAAAAAATTTATGATACCTGGGTTTTCTCAAGGGATATTACTTCTGTTAATCCTAATTGGCAGTTAATTAATATTTTAACTTAGTTTGACTAGTTCAATATCAGAAAAAGATAAAAAAGACTGGCAAGATTTTATTTCAAGTGATGAGAAGGTCATAAATAAAGATAATAGAAATATTCAAAAAAGTTATGAAAAAGTTAGGTCGATTGACTTACATGGTTACACATTGGACCAAGCAAACAGAAGGGTTAGAGATTTTATTACTGAAGCATATAACGAGAAAGTAAAAAAACTAATTATTATTACTGGCAAAGGAATTCATTCTAATGTAGAAAAAGACCCATATGTATCTAAAGATTTAAGTATATTAAAATATTCAGTACCTGAATTCATATCAAATAATAAAAACTTAATGAGTATGATTACTGATATAAAAGATGCAAGTATAGATGATGGTGGATCAGGAGCATTTTACATTTTTTTAAAAAATAAAATTAAATAATGATAGTATGGTTAGCATCATATCCTAAAAGTGGAAATACTTTGTTAAGATCACTTTTGTCGGCATACTTTTATTCTAAGGATGGTTTATTTAATTTTCAACTTTTAAAAAATATTCCTTATTTTCCTAGTCATAATTTTTTTAAAAATTTAAATGTTAATATTAAAGACGATAGTGAAGTAATTAAAAATTATATTAATGTTCAAAAAAAATTTATACAAAATAAAAAAAGAATTTTTTTTTTAAAAACTCATAGCAACCTGTTTAGAGCAAATAATTATTTTTTTACTAATCTACAAACATCACTTGGTGCTATTTATGTAGTAAGAGATCCAAGAAAAGTTGTTGTCTCATATGCAAATCATTTTCAAATGAATATCGATCAAGCTACGGAAGCTCTTATGAAGGATATGGGTGTCTATGAGAGAAATACAAGAATGAAAACTTTTTGTGGAAAGTGGAACTTTAATTACTTATCTTGGAAGAATTTTAATCCTCAAAGATTATTGTTAATAAAATATGAGGATATGATTAACAACAAAACAAACACATTAAAAAATATTTTATCTTTTTTAAATTCATTAATTGAAAATAAGTTTGAAATTAACGAAAGTAAAATAAAAAATATAATTTCCTCTACTAGTTTTGAAAAAATGAAGAATCTTGAGAAAAAGCAAAGTTTTTCTGAAGCATCGGTAGATAGAAAAACTGGGAAATCTATTCCCTTTTTTTATCTTGGTGATCAAAAGAAATCCGAAAATCTTTTAGATGCTAAAAATAAAAATAAAATCGAAAATAATTTTAGAAAAGAGATGGAAGAACTCGGTTATTTGTAAAATTAAGATTAAGAGAAATAAATGATAATTTGGCTAGCCTCATATCCAAAAAGTGGAAATACCTTTTTAAGAGCTTTATTGTCTGCATACTTATTCACAAAAGATGGAATTTTTTTACCTAATTCTATAAAGAAAATAAAACAATTTCCTGCCGAAGGTTTATTTAAAAAATTTGGAGTTGATACCTCAAATCAATTAGAGTTTGTAAAAAATTACATAAGTGTTCAAAAAAAAATAAATTCTCTAGATAATAAATCTATTAGATTTTTTAAAACTCATTCTGGCTTATATGATATTAATGGCTTTAAATTCACAGATTTAAACAATACTCTTGGAGTAATTTATATTGTTAGAGACCCTAGAAGTGTTGTTAAATCTTATGCCAATCATCAAGGAATGTCTTTGGAATTAGCTATGAAAACTTTGTTAGAATTTAGTGCCTTAACTGGTTTGGGAAAACATACAGAAAAAATAGAGGAAAAAAATAAAAAAATAACTCATGTTGGCTCTTGGGCATCTAATTATAATAGTTGGAAAGAATTTAAAAAATTAGATAAATATTTATTAGTAAAATATGAAGATCTTGTTTTTAATACAGAAAAAACTTTTCTAAAAATTTTAAATTTTATATTTAAGCTTGGTGGTTCTCAAGCTCAGATAGACGATAAAAAATTAAAAAATTCAATTAAAAGCACTACTTTTACTAAAATGCAGAAATTAGAAAAAGAAGAAGGTTTTAATGAGGAAATGAAAAATATAGATGATCAAAAAATTACCTTTTTTAAATATGGGCCAAAGGAAAATGATCCAAATAAATTGCCTAAATTTTTGAAGGATAAAATTGAGAAAAAATTTAAAACTGAATTAGAGGAACTTAACTATCTTTAAATTATTATAAAATAAATTTAGAAAGATCTGTATCCTTAACTAAATTGTCTAGGTTTTTGTTAATATACTCTTTGTTTATAATAATTTTTTCTCCAGCTCTATCAGTTGCTGTGAAACTTATTTCATCTAAAATTTTTTCAATAATAGTATGCAACCTTCTTGCACCAATATTTTCAACAGATGCATTAACTTCAGAAGCAATATTTGCAATTGTATCAATACCATCATCAGAGAATTCAAGCTCTACATTTTCAGTCTTTAAAAGAGCTACATATTGTTTGATTAAACTATAATCTGGTTCTTTTAAAATTCTCTTAAAATCTTCGCTTGTTAAAGCTTCTAGCTCAACTCTTATAGGCAATCTTCCTTGTAATTCAGGAAGCAAATCAGATGGTTTTGCAAGCTGGAAAGCACCTGATGCAATGAATAATATATGATCAGTTTTAATCGGACCATGCTTCGTATTAACAGTTGTTCCTTCTATAAGTGGCAATAAATCTCTTTGTACACCTTCTCTAGAAACATCTCCACCAACTCGATCAGTTCTTGCTGAAATTTTATCTATTTCATCTAAAAAAACTATTCCATTATTTTCTGTTGATAGTTTTGCAGCTTTAACAATTTTATCTTGTTCAATTAGTTTATCTGATTCATCATTAATTAAAATTTCATGAGATTCCTTTACTGTCATTTTTTTTTTCTTTTCTTTGTTTCCTATAGACTTACCAATCATTTCCCCAATGTTTATCATTCCAACATTAGCACCAGGCATTCCTGGAATTTCGAAAGATGCACCGTTTGAACCTGTATCACTCACTGCTATCTCTATTTCATTGTCATCTAAGTCACCATTTCTAAGTCTTTTTCTAAAACTTTCTCTTGTTGCAATGCTTGCTTTTTTTCCAACTAAAGCATCTAATACTTTTTCTTCAGCAGCTTTTTGGGCTTGTGAATAAACTTCTTTTCTTTTTTTTACTTTCTCCATTGCAATTGCAATTTCAATTAAATCTCTAACAATTTGCTCAACATCTCTCCCAACATATCCAACTTCAGTAAATCTTGTTGCTTCAACTTTAACAAAAGGAGCCTCTGCTAGTTTTGAAAGTCTTCTAGAAATTTCTGTTTTTCCAACTCCAGTTGGTCCAATCATTAAAATATTTTTTGGTAAAACTTCATTTCTCATTTCACCTTTTAAGGCTTGTCTTCTCCATCTATTTCTTAATGCAACAGCAACAGCTTTTTTTGCTTTATTTTGTCCCACAACAAAACGATCTAATTCTGAAACTATTTCTCTTGGTGAAAGAGCACTTACCAAAGATGCTTCTTCTTTCTGAGTTTTTTCTTTAGGATGCAAAGGTGTTACGTTTGAATTACCCATTATATTTTCTCAATTTTAACATTATCATTTGTGAAAACACATATATCAGCTGCAACTTTAATTGCTTTTTTTGCAACTTCTTCGGCCGACAAATCGCCCTCCATTAAAACTTTTCCTGCTGCTAATGCATAATTTCCACCAGAACCAATTCCAATTACATCACCTTCAGGCTCAAGAACATCTCCAGTTCCTGAAATTATATAGCTATTATTTTTATCACCTACAGCCATTAATGCTTCTAACCTTCTTAAGTATTTATCAGTTCGCCAATCCTTGGCCAACTCAACTGCAGCTCTTGATAAATTGCCAGCATGCTTTTCTAATTTTCCTTCTAATCTCTCAAATAGAGTTAATGCATCAGCAGTTGATCCTGCAAATCCTGCTACGACATCTCTTTTTTCAATTTTTCTTACTTTTGAAGCTGTGCTTTTTACAACAGTATTTCCCATACTTACTTGTCCATCACCTGCAACCACAACTTCATTATTTTTTCTGACTAGTACAATTGTTGTCATGACTAATAAATGGTAACTATTTTTGATACTTCAAGTATCTAGACTGATATTGATATAGTTGGATTAAGTATGTATACAATTTAAATTATATGGTTAGAAAAGGAAAAGTTTCTCGAAAAACTAAAGAAACCAGTATTAATGTTGAGTTAAACATTGATGGTAAAGGCAAATACCAAATTGATACAGGAATAGGTTTTTTAGATCACATGCTTGAACAACTATCAAAGCATTCTCTATTTGATCTAAAAGTAAAAGCAAAGGGTGATACTCATATTGATCTTCACCACACAACAGAAGATACAGGAATTGCAATTGGCGAAGCTTTAAAAAAAGCTGCAAAAAAATTTGTAGGCATCAAAAGATATGCACACATAGTTATTCCAATGGATGAAACGCTGACTAGAGTCGCAATAGATGTTTCAAATAGGCCTTATTTAATTTGGAAAGTAAAATTAAAGGTTGAGAAACTTGGTGAGATGGATACAGAACTATTTAAAGAATGGTTCCAAGCATTTTCACAGGCCGCAGGTATTACAATGCATGTTGAAAATATTTATGGTGATAATAGTCACCACATAATTGAGTCTTGTTATAAAGCATTAGCAAGATCATTAAGAGAGGCATTAGAGATAGATCCTAGAAGTAAAAAGAGCATTCCATCAACTAAAGGCTCATTATAAGTTTAATGAACGTCACTATTGTTGATTATAATTCGGGCAATATAAGTTCGGTAATAAACTCGTTTAACGAAGTTGCCAAAAATAAAGTAAATATCGAAGTAACCTCAGATTTAAATAAGATTAAATCTTCCGATAAAGTAGTTTTGCCAGGGCAGGGTTCGTTTAAAAGTTGTGTTGATGCACTTAATAATATTAACGGTTTAGTAAATGTATTAAATGAATTTGCAATAAGTAATAAAAAACCACTACTAGGAATTTGTGTTGGTTTACAAATGTTTGCGGACATAGGTTTTGAAGAAACAGAAACAAAAGGACTTGGTTGGATTTCTGGTAAAGTATCAAAAATAGACAATCAAAATGGAAAATATAAACTTCCACACATAGGATGGAACGAAATTAATATAACCAAAAATAGTAAAATTTTTAAAGATATAGAAAATAATTCTCACATGTATTTTGTTCACAGTTATGAGTTTGTTCCAGAAGATAAAAATGTAATCTCAGCTACAACTGATTATTCTTCAAATATTGTTTGTTCTGTTGAAAAAGAAAATATTTTTGGAACACAGTTCCACCCTGAAAAAAGCGATAAAATTGGACTTAAAATAATTGATAATTTTATAAATTTATAATGAAAATATTCCCAGCAATAGATATTAAAGACAAAAAGTGTGTGAGGTTAGTAAAAGGAGACCTTGATAATAAAACTGAATATGAAATGTCTCCAGTAGAGCAAGCTGGAAAATATAAAGATCATGGTTTTAAAAACTTACACGTAGTTGATTTAGATGGGGCATTAACTGGTGAAACAGTTAATTTAGATATTATTCAAGAAATAGTTACTAAATTTGATCTTAAAATTGAGATTGGTGGAGGTTTAAGAAGTTTTGAAAGTATTCAGAAATATATTAATGCTGGTGTTGAAAAAGTTATTTTAGGAAGCGCTGCTATTAAAGATAAAAATTTTTTAAAAGAAGCTTGTGAAAATTTTCCAAATAAAATTGCGTTAGGTTTAGATGCTAAAGATGGCTATTTATCTGTCTCTGGGTGGAAAGAAAATTCTAACAAATTAACTTTAGATTACTTAAAAGAAGTGAATGATTTTGGTGCAAGTAGACTGATTTATACTGATATCAATAGAGATGGGATGAAGCAAAGTCCTAATTTTGAAGAGACATTAAAAGTTGCCAATACTTCTAATTGTCCTGTAATTATATCGGGTGGAGTCTCATCAATTGAGGATATTAAAAAAGCTAAGGAGTTAAATAATAGTAATATCGAGGGTATAATAGTTGGAAAAGCTATCTATGATGGCGATATTAAATTAGACGAATTAGTCAAAGAGTTAGATGCTTAAAAATAGAATAATACCCTGTTTAGATGTTAAAAATGGTCGTGTTGTTAAGGGCATAAATTTTGTAGATTTAAAAGATGCAGGTGATCCTGTTGAGCAAGCTAAAATTTATTCTGACGGTGGAGCAGACGAAATTTGTTTTTTAGACATAACTGCATCAAATGAAAATAGAGATACAATTTATTGTGTTGTCGAGAAAACTTCAAAAAAATGCTTTGTTCCATTAACAGTTGGAGGAGGCGTTAGAAGTGTTGATGATATAAATAAATTACTTAATTGTGGAGCAGATAAAGTTTCTATTAATACTGCAGCGGTTCAAAATTCAGAGGTAGTAGTTGAAAGCTCAAAAAAATTTGGTTCACAATGCATTGTGGTAGCTATTGATGCTAAAAGAAATGCTAATAAATGGGAAATTTTTACACATGGTGGAAGAAACAATACCGGAATTGATGCAATAGAATTTGCATCAAAAATGGAAAGTAGTGGAGCAGGCGAGTTGCTTGTTACGTCTATGGATAGAGATGGCACACAAGTAGGTTATGATATTGAGCTTATGTCTAAAATTTCATCTAAGGTAAATATTCCTGTCATTGCATCAGGTGGAGTAGGGAACTTAGATCATTTAGTTGATGGAATTAAATTAGGAAATGCAAGTGCAGTATTAGCAGCATCAATATTTCATTATGGAAAATACTCCGTAAAAGAAGCGAAGGAATATCTGGATTCAAAAGGAATACCTGTTAGAATTTAATATGCTTAATACATTAGAAAATTTAATTAAACTTGCAAGAGAGAGAAAAACTAACCCAGTTGAAGGCTCTTATACAAATAAATTACTTACTAATAAATCTTTAAGTAAAGCTAAAGTCTTAGAAGAAATTGATGAATTAATTGAAGCTATAGAAGAAAATACAAACAAAATACACGAAGCTGCTGATGTATTTTACCATTTATTAATGTATTTAGAAGCTAATGATGTGAAAATTGAAGAAGTAATGGAAGAATTAGAAAAAAGAAAAAAATGAGCTACGATGACAATAATATTTTTGCTAAAATTTTACGTGGAGAGATACCTTGTAATAAAATTTACGAAGATGATTATGTTTTGTCATTTCATGATATAAACCCACAAAAGAAAATTCATGCTTTAGTAATTCCTAAGGGGAAATATATAGATCTTGATAATTTTTGTATGAATGCATCATCAGAAGAGATGGTGGGTCTTTTAAAAGGTATTAATATAGTTGCAAAAAAGCTAGGTATATCAACAGAAGTAGGCCAAGGTTATAGGGCACTCGCTAATATTAGTGAACATGGAGGTCAAGAGATACCTCATTTACATTTTCATTTATTTGGTGGTGAACGTGTTGGAAAAATGGTCGAGTGAAAGAAGAAGTTAAAAGAAATTATCTAGAAATAAACTCACTTCATGATTTAAAAGAGGGTGAACAACCTTCAGAAGATTATAAAGTTAATTTAATTGAACCAACTGATTTTCAGTTAAATAAATTTTTTTATAAAAATATTGGTAAAAAACATAAGTGGATTGATAGACTGATATGGACAGAAGAACAGTGGATCAAATATGTATCCAATAAAAACGTCAAAACATTTGTATTGATGAATAAAAAAGATTTGGTGGGTTTTTTTGAATTAATTATCCATCAACATAAAAAAGAGGTAGAGATCGCGTATTTTGGAATATTAGAAGAATATCAAAATAAAAAATTAGGATCATTTTTGTTATCAGATGCCATTAAAAAATCATTCCAAGAAAATGTAGATAGAGTTTGGCTTCATACATGTTCTTTAGATCACAAAAATGCACTTTATAATTATTTAGCAAGAGGAATGAAAATTTTTAAATCAGAAATTGTTCGAATTTAATTTAGAGTAGGGGCTTTGAATATTTTTTGGTCAATAATCTGATTTGACTTAATTGAATAAAGTAGTGTTATGGCAGTATTTTGATAAATATCTTTAGTTTGCCATCCAATTAAATTGTAATTATCTATATCAAAGAAAATCTCAATCGATTGATTGTTTTCCTTTATTGTAAACTTGACTAGAGAATTATTAACGATCTCTTCATTTAATTCGTAAATTTTTTTTAATAAAAAATTTTTATCTAAAATAAAATTTAAGGGTGTTTTGTTTAATGGATACCTGTAATAACTGGAAATTGTTTTTATATACAAAGACTTTCCACTGGAAACAATAATCTTATTTTTTTTATTATATTTACAGAAGATTTTTTTTGGATATTGAATTGTACAATTACCTAATTCGATTTTTCCATTAATATTTTGCTCAAAATCAAAATTTAAATTTGATGTATTCTTTAATTTATTAATTATTTGATTTTTATTGTTCGCGTATACTTGATTAGATAAACTAAAGAGAAAAATTAGAAGAATAAACTTTAGCATTAAAGAACGTCTCTTTTACCTACATGGTTTGCTTTGCTAACAATTCCATCAGCTTCCATCATATCAATTATTCTTGCAGCTCTGTTATAACCAATTTGAAGTTTTCTCTGTAAAAATGAGGTAGAAGCTTTTCCTTCAGATCTAATTATTTCAACAGCTTGTTGATATAATTCATCCTTATCTCCTTGATCTGTATTTGATCCCAACTCTTTTTCATCTGCAAAATTTAAGATCTCATCAATATAATCCGGTTCAGCTTGTGATCTTAAAAAATTGTTAATTTTCTCTATTTCATTATCTGAGACAAATGGAGCATGAATTCTCACTATCCGGTTAGCAGATGACATATAAAGCATGTCTCCCTTTCCTAATAACTGTTCTGCCCCTTGTTCACCTAAAATTGTTCTACTATCTATTTTTGAAGTCACTTGAAAAGATATTCTTGTTGGAAAATTAGCTTTAATTGTACCTGTTATTACATCAACACTAGGTCTTTGAGTAGCCATAATAATATGTATACCCGCAGCTCTAGCCATTTGAGATAATTTTTGAATATAGTTTTCTATCTCTTTTCCTGCCACTAACATTAAATCTGACATTTCATCTACAACCACCACTATGTAAGGCATTGGAAGCTTATGCTTTGCATTGTAACCATCAATATTTCTAACTCCTTCTTTTGTCATCAACCTGTATCTACTCTCCATTTCTTTTACTACCCAACCAAGAACTGACGCAGCTTTTTTAGCTTCAGTTATCACAGGGCAAAGCAAGTGTGGTATGCCTTCATAGGTTGAAAGCTCAAGCATTTTAGGATCAATTAATATAAACTTACATCTTTCAGGAGTGTGACGGTAAAGTAGTGATAAAATAATTGTATTAATGCAAACTGATTTTCCTGAACCTGTAGTACCAGCAATGAGTAAATGCGGCATAGAAGAAAGATCTCCTACAATAGGTTTCCCAGAAATATTTTTACCAAGAGCTATTGGTAATTTTGTTTCTTTTTTTTTAAAATCAGCATTATTTAGAATTTCACTTAGATAAACGTTTTCTCTTGAATTGTTTGGTAATTCAATTCCTACTGTATTGCTACCTGGTATAGTTGAAATTCTGGCAGATTCAGAACTAGTATTTCTAGCAATATCATCTGATAAATTTATAATTTTAGAAACTTTTACACCAGCAGCTGGTTCAAATTCATTGAGCGTTACAACTGGACCATGACTTACTTTCTGAATTTCCCCCTTAACTCCAAAGTCCATTAGAATTTTTTCTAAAAATTTAGGGTCATTTGTTTCATTTTTATTTGAGTTTTCTCTTTCTTTCTTAGTTGGAACTTTTAATAATTCTATTTTTGGTAATTGAAACTTATTTTTAGAGTTTGATTTATTCTCTGCTTTAATAAATGGTAAGTCTTCTTGTATTAAGTTTTTGATTTCCTCTTGAGGAATATATTCACTTATAAGTTCACTTTGATCAGTATATGATTTATTTTCTTTTTTATTAAAAAATTTAAAAATTTTTATTAAAAAATTATAAAATCTAGTAGGGTTGAAATTTACACTTAACAAAAATAAAGTAATTATGAGTATAATTAGAACATAGTAAATTAATGTTTCATTTGTAAGAATTATTGCGTTTAAAAAAGTTTGTCCAAAATAGTCCCCTACAAAACCTCCATTTCCATTTATATAAAGTGTAAAAGCATCAGAATAAAAATGGTTTAAAAATAATGTTCCAATTATACTATATAATATTACTATAAAAGTATTTTCAATTATTAAAAAAAATTCTTTTAATCGAAATATATTGATACCAGTAATTATGTATGTGAAAGATATTAGATAAGCAATGAAACCAAAAGATTGCAAAAATAGATCAGAAATATAACTTCCTTGAAAACCTAATAAATTTTTAATTTCCGTATCTTTAGGAAAAATAAAGTTAGGGTCATCAGGTGAATATGAAAAAAGTGCAATAAATAAAAAAATACCAGCAGAGAAAATTATTATACCAGATATTTCTGCTAATCGCTTTAAAGTAAAATTAAGTAATAAATTAGCTGTTTTTTTAATGTCCATTTATACAAATCAATTATACCACTTTGTATCATCTAATTTTTGTTGTTAAAATTAAAAATAATATGAGGATTTGTTTAATAGGAAGTGGTCTAACTAGTTTAGCTTTAGCTAAAGTTTTAGTTAATCAGAATATACATGTAGATATTTTAAGAGATAAAAAAAAACAAATAATAGATCAATCTAGGACTATAGGTATTACAAAAAGTAATGTTGAATATTTTAATAATAATATAGTCAATATTGATAAAATAATTTGGAAATTAAATAAAATAGAAATTTTTTCTGACAAACTAAATAAAGAAATATTATTGGAGTTTCAAAATAATAATCGAGAACTTTTTTCAATGGTTAGAAGTTTTGATCTTTATAATATTTTAGAAAGAAGCCTCAAAAAAAATAAATTTTTTAAAATACAAAATCAAATAAATTTAGAAAATATTCAGAATAAATACAATCTTTTAATAAATTTAAATTTTACAAATTCAATTGCAAAAAAATTTTTTAGTAAAAAAATTATCAAAAAATATAAAAGCTTAGCTTACACTTTAATACTAGAACATGAGAAAATTGATAATAAGGTTGCAAGACAAATATTTACAAAGATTGGACCTTTGGCATTCTTACCAATTTCTGATAAAGAAACTTCTGTTGTTTATTCTATAAAAAATACTGCTAAAATTAAAAAAGAAAATTTAATAAATCTCATAAACTTACATAATCCAAAATATAAAATTAAAAAAATTAAAAAAATATCTTCATTTGAATTATTCTCTTCAAGTTTAAGAAATTATTATCATAAAAATATCCTAGCTTTTGGTGAACTAATTCATAAAATACACCCTTTAGCTGGACAAGGTTTTAATATGACTATTAGAGATATAAAAATTTTATCAGAGATAATTCAAAATAAAATAGATCTTGGATTACCAATAGATAGTTCTGTAAATCAAGAATTGCAAAAAAATACAAAACATAGGAATTTTATTTTTTCAAACGGAGTTGACTTTATTTATGAATTTTTTAACTACGATGGTAAGACTAATAATAATCTTCTTGTAAATTCTTTAAAATATATGGGAAGTAAAAATTCTATAAATAATTTGTTAAAAAAATTAGCAGATACTGGTTTGAATTATTAGTTATTGAATAGTGTTATTTTCGTAGATATCGTGAGTATATGTTTTTAATATTTCAGCAATTTTGTTTTTTCTAATATCTAAATTTTGAGCTTCTAACAAAACTTGCTTTTCCTCCGAAGAAAAGGGTGACGCCATAGCCAAAGCATTTATTGTTTCATCCAAACTTTGTTTTTCCAGTGCTTTCCAGTTAATGATAAAACCTTTTTTTTCAAAAAGTGATTTTAAGTCTTTAAAAATAAGTTCTAAATCAGAAAACTTAAGATCTTTATTTTTCTCTTGTAAATCATCTAAATAATCTTGGTAACTTACTTCAAGAACTCTATATTTTTTATCAGTGCTAAGTTCCTTAATGGTTTTAAATCTTGAAACACCTTTTAATTCAATTAAATATCTGCCATCTTCTGTTTCTCTAAAACTTGTAATTTTACCTATACATCCTACACTATATAGTTCTGGTTTGTTTATTTGATAACCTGTTGATATTGGTTGTATCATCCCTATAATCTTGTTTGAGTTTATACTGTCATTAATCATATCTATATATCTTGGTTCAAAAATATTTAGTGGAACCGTTGTTTTTGGAAAAATAATAAAATTATTTAAAGGAAAAACCGGAGTAGTCTTTGGTAGATTTTTAATATCCATAAATTTTATTATAATTTGTTTAATAAATAATAGTACGGTTTATATTTTTTATCTTCATATTTATTAATTTTTTCTCTTACTTGTAAAAAACTATTCGTTTTATTATATAATTTTTCATTATTATGAAAATTTAAATAATTTTGATCAATTTTTATATCACAAAATTTTAGAATTCTTTTAACTTCATATTCCTTATTATTTGTTAATTTATCAAGTTTTACATTTAGTATTTTATTTGGGTATTTTTTATTAAAATAATCTATAACTTTTTTATATATATTTACATAATTCATTATAGTCTCAATTTTATGAGACCATGACAATTCTGGTAACATTGATTGATAAATTGCTATAACTGAATCGTTAAAATCTCTATATGTGTGAATAAATTTTGCTTCTGGAAAAAATTTTAAAATAATATCAATATTAAAAAAGTTTTCTAAAGATTTATCAAGAAATTTTTTTTTCTCGAAGCAGTCATACTTTTCAATTAAATTACTTTGGAATTTATTACTATTAAGAAGCAACTTATATTTTTTAAAATTAAAATCTTTAGAATAAATTATTTCTGCTATTTGTTGAAAAATGGATATATTTATTCCATGAAATTCACCATAAGATACTAAATCACTATCATTATGAACAAGAATTGTTTCAACTAAACTTGAGCCAGATCTAGGCAGCCCGACTATAAAAAGATGTTTTTCATTGTTAATATTTTCAATTTTTTGAGGTTCTCCATCAAATTCAATTTTATCGAAATAATTTGAAATTATTTTGTTATAATAAAAATCAGATTGATTATTAAAATTAAAATTAGATTTATAACATTTATCATGGTAAAGATTTAAGTATTCAATTTCTTTTATGATATTACCCCTTCTTTTCTCGTATTTTGATAATATAAAATTGATATAGCTTTTATCTAATATAGATATTGAACTATCTCTTACAAATTCTGTTAGTTTTTTATAATTGTCGTTATTAATATTGTTATCATCTAAAAAAAAAAGACTAAAATAAGCTTTAACATTTTTAGGACTAATTGATAAAACTTGTAATAACTTGTTTTTGGCTTCATTAATTTTTCCTAAACTTTGTAATGAAAGAGCTAAATTAAACAATATATTTACATCATTTGGTTTTATCTCATTACATTTTTTAAAAAAATAATTGCTTTTGTATATATTATTTAGTTCAAAAAAAATTTTTCCCATTTGAAAATTTCCTTTTAAATGATTAGGATTTTTATCTAAAAATTTATTTAAAAAATAAATTGCTTTTTTGTATTTTTTTTTAAAAATAAGTTCTTTAATTGTATCGATTGCAAACATTAATGATTTCCTCTTATATAATATAGAATGATATCTTTTATTAATAGTTTATTATAAAAAATAAATTTTTATAAATAAAATTATAAATTGTCTGATGTATTTAAAATCTGATATAATAAAATTATATAATGAAAAAAATTTCAAAAAAATAAATAAAATCTCAAAACCATTATTAAATAAATTTCATAAAGATATAGATGTATGGAAAATAGTTATATTTAGCCAAATTAATTGTAATAATTTTCATAGTGCAGAAAAAATTACAGAAGAATTGTTAAATTCTTTTAAAACCAAAGATATTTATTACTTATATGGAAATATCTTAAAAAAATTAAATAAAAATGAAGATGCCATGTTGGCTTATAAAAATTCTATAAAATTAGGTGGTTCCTCAGAAGCATATAACAATTTAGCAAATATACAAAAAAAATTGGGTTTATTAAGTGAAGCGAAGGTAAATTATAAAAAATCTATTTCAAGTAATAGAAGAAATTTTCAATCTTTTTTTAACTTAGCAAGTTTATTTCATTTAGAAAAAAAATTTGATGAGGCAATAGAAAATTATAAAAAAGTATTAAATATTAATGAAAATATTTCTGAAGCTTATTTACAAATTGGAAATATTTACGCTACTCTTGGTAAAATTGACCTTGCTGAAATAAATTTCAAATTAGCAATTGAAAAAGATGAAAGAAATTTTCTTTCTTATGAAAATTACTTTTCAATAAAAAAAATTAACCATAATGATCCTATTTATCTCAAACTTAAAAAAATAAATGAAGAAAGAGAGATTAAAGATATTGATAAAGTGACTGTACTAATGGCACTAAGCAAAGTATTATTTGATATCGAAGAAGACACGAATGCTTTTCATTTTTTACAGAAAGCAAAAGAATTACGTTCAAAAAATATTAAATTTTCCATAAAAAAAATAAGTAAAAAATATGAAAGATTAAAAAATATATTTTCTAATATTAATTCTCAAAATTTTTCATTTAAAGACAAATATAATTCTTATCCTATTTTTATTCTTGGCATGCCAAGATCAGGAACTAGTCTGTTAGAACAAATTATCTCAAGTCATTCATTGGTACATGGTGGAGGTGAGTTAGATCTTTTACCAAAAAATATGGATCAATTTGATAACTTGTTAGATACAGATTTAAGATCTTTTATAGAGCAAATTAGAGAAAATTACCTTTCTGATCTGAATAAAATCTCAAAAAAAAAATTTATAACAGATAAATTACCTGGTAATTTTAAATTTGTTGGAATTATCCTTGAGGCGATACCTGAGTCAAAAGTGATTCATATTGAGAGAAATGCGATGGCTGTCTGTTGGTCAAATTATAAATCAAATTTTTTATTTAATAATGGAGCGCACTATACATTTACACAGCAAAATGTTGCTGAATTTTATTCTACTTATCAAGACCTTATAAATTTTTGGAAAAAAAAATATTCTTCAAAAATTATAAATATTAATTATGAAAATTTTGTTCATAATTTTGAAAAAGAAACTCAAAATTTATTTTTAAAATTAGATCTGAGATGGGAGAAAGAAGTTTTAAAATTCTACGAAAATGATAGAGCAGTAGAAACAGCATCATTTATGCAAATTAGACAAAATGTTTTTAGAAATAGTTCAGAAAAATGGAAAAAATATGAAAAATATTTGTCGCCCATGATGCAAACGTTAAAAAAAAACAAAATTAATTTTTAAATATTAAATTTCATTCTTAATACTTGCATTTACAAATACGGCTATTTATAATGATCAATAAGCGGGCATAGCTCAGTGGTAGAGCGTCTCGTTGCCAACGAGAAGGTCGAGGGTTCGACCCCCTTTGCCCGCTCCAAATTTTATGAGTGATGATCTTTTAAGTAAAAAATGTTTGCCTTGTGAAGGAGGAGTGCTTCCTTTTGATATATCTGAAATTCATAAATATCAAAAGAAAGTTGATGGTTGGGATATAACGGAAGATAAAAATAAAATATTCTTTTTATCTAAAAAATTTAAATTTGAAAATTTTATAAAAAGTCAAAATTTTGTTAATCAAGTCGGTAAAATTTCCGAAGAAGAAGGTCATCATCCAGACATAGGTTTTGGCTGGGGTTATGCAGAAATTAAAATTACTACACATGCTATCAAAGGCCTTTCAGAAAATGATTTTATTTTAGCTGCAAAGATAGATAAAATTACTAATGTCTAAAATGTCTTGTCTTAGAAAAGACTAGAATAGTATCTGTTTCGTTTGCAAATTTAATTATTTCTTTATCTCTAATTGATCCAGAAGGTTGAATTACAGCTTGAACTCCCGACTGAACTAATTTTTCAATTCCATCCACAAATGGAAAGAAAGCATCTGATGCTGCAACCAAATTATCTCCAAATAAATTAAATTTTCTCATTTTTTTTATTGCTATCTCACAGCTATCCAATCTACTTGGTTGACCTGATCCAATACCAACAATTGACTCATTTTTTGCAAGAACAATTGCGTTTGATTTGACATATCTACAAACATTGAATGCAAAAACTAGATTTCTAAGCTGCCTAGGGTTTGGTTTTCTTTTAGATACAATTTTAAAATCTTTATTTTTGAATATTTTTAAGTCTTCAGATTGAACTAATATTGCTTCATTTGATGAATTGAATTTTGTAATTTCACTGAGTGAATAATTTGTTGCATCAATTACACGTAAATTTTTTTTAGTTTTAAGTATTTTTAGGGCATCACTATCAAAACCATTAGCAATAATTACTTCTAAAAAAAGTTTATTTAGTTCAACTGCAAGATTTTTTTTTATTTTAAAATTACAAGAGACAATTCCACCAAAAGCGCTTATGGGATCACATGCTAATGCAGATTTATAGCTATCTACAGGATTTGATTTTATTGAAACACCACAAGGGTTTGCATGTTTTACAATTACTGTGCCTTTATTTTTTGGTAATGATTTTGAAATAGTCAAGGCAGCAAATATATCATTATAATTATTATAACTTAGTTGCTTTCCATGAATTTGTTTTAAATTAGTTTTTAAATTTTTTGAATAGTATCCACTGAATTGATGTGGATTTTCTCCATACCTGAGTTTTTCAATTAAATTTGCAGAAAAAACTTTTTTATTTGGCAGGTGTATGTTTGCTTTTTTATTAAAATAGTTTGAGATTATCGAGTCATAGTAAGCAGTTTCTGTAAAAGCTGTTCTAGATAATTTTTCTCTGAAATTTAATGATGTAGCTCCGTTATTTTTATTCATCTCTTCTATTAATTCTTTATATTGATCTATAGATGTAATCACCGTTACATCATTATAATTTTTAGCGGCAGACCTAACCATTGTGGGACCCCCCACATCTATATTTTCAATTATTTTTTTATGATTATTTGTAGTTTCTAAAGTTTTTTCAAAGGGATAAAAATTTACAATTACAAGATCAATATTTTCAAAATTATTTTTTTTTAAGTCATTTAAATGTGTTTTATTATTTCTTTTATTTAGGATACCTGCATGTATTTTTGGGTGTAGGGTTTTAACTCTTCCCTCTAAAATTTCAGGAGAATCTGTAAAATCAGATACCTCTAAACAATTAAATTTTAATTTTTTAATTTCTTTATATGTTCCACCAGAACTAATAATTTTGATATGATATTTTTTTAAAATTTCTAAAATTGGTTTTAAATTTCTTTTATCTGAAACAGAAATAAGGGCTGTCTTTATTTTTTTCATTATATTTTAATTATTTCCCATCTAATTATTTGTTCACTTTCATTGTTCATGCCTGAAATAAAAATATTTTGGTTTTCTTGATATGAATTTTTATTACCGAAATATAAACCATTATCAATATTTATATCATAGTTATCACAACTGAATTGCCAGCCTTCATCTTCTAATTGTATTAATATAAACTTATTATTTTGTGTTTTCATAACTTTAGAGTCAGGATGAAGGTGAAATCTAATATCAAATTTAATTTGCTTATCAGGATTTTTTCTTACCATTTTATCATGACCAATAAATTTAAATTGTTTAGGATAGAATTCTATTTCTCTATGATGATTTAATTTAAACTTTTTGAAATAACCATTATGACTAGCTGAAATTTTCCAATAATTTTTTTCAAAAACTACATTTTTATTTTCAATTTTTAAATCTTTTTGTATGAAAAAATTATCACCAGCTTTAATAAAATCACATGAAGAATAATCTTCAATTGAAAGTGTACTTTGTAAAGCAGTGCTTTTGGAATATTTATTCAGTCTGTTTTTTGGATCTGGATAATATCCAGAATTTGAAATTAATTTTTTATCGTTAGAAAAAATTTCAAAAGATAAAGCGCCTGCCTGATAATTTTTGGTATATACTTTTTCAGGATTTGATCCAATGTCAGCTGCTAGGATAAATTTTTTATTTTGTAATATTGTATATCCAGCTAACTCATTAATTTGATTTTTAAAAGTATATCCAAATCGTTTTAAATATTGGTCAAATTCATTATGATTAGATGAATAATTTCCATTAAAAAAGATATCTTGTTTAATGTTTTGCCATATAAAAGCATAACTGGATCCTAAATAATATATAGTTTCATCAACATATTCTGGAATTGGATTTTGCGATTCTTTAAACCATTCTCTAATAATGATTAGATATTTGAGATAAAAAACTAAATTTTGAATATTTCTTGATTTGGGAAAACCTTGTTTATCTAGAGAGTTTTTGATTAAATTTTTTAATATATTTAAACCACTGTCTAAATAATTTTTCTCATCTTTATACGCTAAACCTGTTAAAATTATTGCAGCACAGCCAATCAGTTTTTCTTCTGTTTCATCTAAATTTTTGATCTCATTTAATAAATGGTTAGTTTGTTTTTGAAGCATATGATTAAAATACAATCTATATTCTTCATTACTATCTTCATAAGTTAACTGATGATTGGAAAGCCAAGCAATAATCCTTTTTGCGGTAATATTGAATTCCCAGATATTTTCATCAAATTTTTCATTCTTAGCAATCCATTTAAGAATAATTGATTGAGTAGTTTCTTTTGATGATTTTAAATCCAAACTAAAAAACCAAAAAAAATTGTTTAGTTTTTTAAAGTCTTTAGAAGAAATATTGTTTGTCCAGATAGTTTCAGTTACAAAATCTTCAATTTTATATTTTTTTTTCTGATACTTTATAATTGAAGATAAAAGATGAGGACTTGGTTTATATTCAAAATTGTTATCAAAAGTTTTTGAAATTCGTTTTTCATAAAAATTTGAATTTTTATATAATTTTTTAAATGAAGATTTTAACTTAAAAAATATTCCATTAGAAAGATTTAAGGAATTTTGAGATTGCATTAACTTATTTTGTTTTTAATAAATTAATATTCTTTTTAATATCTCCATCATTGCTTTTAAAAACCGTTGTACCAGATACAAGAATATTAGCACCAGCTTCAATTGCTATTTTACAATTATCAAAATTTATCCCACCGTCTATTTCAATATCAAAGTTAAGTTTTTCTATTTCTCTAATTTTTTTTAATTGTTTAATTTTTTCTAAAACTTCTGGCATGAATTTTTGTCCACCAAATCCAGGATTTACACTCATTATTAAAACTAAATCAACTTTATCTAAAAGATTTTTTATTAAATTTATACTTGTTTCAGGATTGAGAGAAACTCCTACTTTTTTCTTTAGATCTTTTATTTTATTTATTGAATCTTCTAAATTATCAGTTGCTTCTGGATGCACAGTAATTATATCTGCTCCCGCATCCGCATAAGCTTCTATATATTTATGCACTGGAGAAATCATTAAATGAACATCGAATTTTAATGAACAATGTTTTCTGAGAGCTTTAATTACCGGAGGTCCTATTGTTAAGTTTGGAACAAAGTGTCCATCCATAACATCCACATGAATCATGTCAGCCCCACCTTCCTCAAGTCTTTTAATTTCAGTACCTAATTGGCTAAAATCAGCTGATAAAATTGATGGAGATATTTGTATATTTTTCATTGATATCTAGACTTACTAGTATCAATTTTTAAAATTTAATTGAATTAAAAAATTGATAAATCTGCCTAGAAATTTCACTTTCAAGAGGGAAAGATAACATCCCCATAACCGAATATCCTAAGATCCAAGGCATCAAATAAAATCTAATCATGAAAAAGAACCAAGCTACATAAAGTGGTACTAATGGTTGAATTATGAAAGATGGGGTAACAGGTTTAAAAATTTTTAATAGTGGATTAGTAAATTTTACAAAAGCTTTCATAAAGAAAAAAGTTGAATCTTCTCTTTGAAAGATATTCATTGCAACTCTTCCAACCAAAGTCCACATTATAATTCCAAGAATATAATCAATTATATAAACTAAAGGATGAAAGTTGGCAGACATTAAGGAATTTATATTTGATCTTAAAAATAAATAAAAGGGGCGAAATTAATCGCCCCTTAAAAAGATTATTTATTTTTGGCCACCGATTACAGATGCACCCGCAGGTACCCTAGAATCATCAACCATTTTTTGTGTTGCAGCGCTTGGTGCTGAAGTCATTAAACTTACAACAACCATAGCTACTAAGCTAACAGTAGATCCGAAGATACCAAATGTTAACTGAGTAATTCCTAAGAATCCACTTCCACCACTTCGTACCCAAACTAGATACGCGAAACCAGAAACTAATCCTAAGACCATACCAGCTATAGCACCTTCTTTATTAGCTCTCTTCCACCATACACCAAGTACAAGTGGCCAGAACAATCCAGACATCGCAAAGTCAAAAGCCCAGATTACTGAACCTAAGATACCTTGGATCTCCATTGCTGCAATAGTTGCTCCTGCAAAACCAATTACTACAAGTAATACCCTTGCAACAACTAGTCTCTTAGCAGTCTCAGCTTTAGGGTCTACCATTTTGTAGTAAACGTCATGCGAGATTGCATTTGCAATTGCAAGAATCAAACCATCTGCAGTTGACATCGCAGCTGCCAAACCTCCAGCAGCAACTAGACCTGAGATTACATATGGTAATCCAGCAATTTCTGGTGTTGCTAATACAACGGCTTTACCACCCATGAAGAACTCATTTAATTCAACAGTTCCATTTCCGTTAAAGTCGCTTACAAACATCAGATTTGCTTGGTTCCAGTTTTGATACCAATCGATTGCTTGAACTTCTGCAATTGATTTACCAATAATACCTGTTGGTAAGTTTGGATCAATCAAAGCAAGTTTAGATAGTGTAGCTAACATTGGTGCAGAAGAATATAGTAGGAAGATAAAGAATACTGACCAACCTACTGATTTTCTAGCTGCTTTTACACTTGGAGTAGTAAAGAACCTCATCATTACGTGTGGTAATGAAGCAGTTCCCATCATCATTGCTAATGCTAATGAGATGAAAGCCCAAGGTGTTGCGTTTACTTCAGAGTGAGCTTTAGTAATACCAGCTAACCCTTTAGGTACTGTAGCTAAATCAGCAGCAGAGTTTTTAACAAAACCAAACTGTTGTTCTAACTCACTAATTCTAGCAACTTCATCAGCTAACATGAAGTGTGGGAAGAAGCCCGCACCAATATTGTTACTGATCCAGAATACTGGAAGTAGGTAAGCTATAATTAGTACAATGTATTGCGCAACCTGTGTCCAAGTTACCCCTCTCATACCACCAAGCATCGAACATAATAAAATACTTACTAGTCCAACATATACTGCGTATTGGAATGGGATATCTAAAGCAACAGCTGCAATAGTACCTGTAGCGTTAATTTGTGCAGTCACATATGTGAACGATGCAACAGTTAAAACAATAACTGCCATCAATCTTGCAGTATTACCACCGTATCTAGTACCTACGAAATCTGGAACTGTGTAACAGCCAAATTTTCTTAAGTATGGTGCTAATAAAGTTGCAACTAACACGTAACCACCTGTCCAACCTACAAGCAAAGCCATATATCCATAACCTTTGAAGTAAATACCACCTGCCATTGCAACGAATGAAGCACCAGACATCCAGTCGGCTGCGGTCGCCATTCCGTTGAACACAGTTGGAACTGTTCTTCCAGCTACGTAATAGTTACTTGCTTGAGCTGTTCGAGATAGCCAGCCAATTAGTGCGTAGATGAAAATGGTAAAACCTACAAAGCAAATACCAATTGCTTTTGCAGACATACCCATCTGCTCACCAATCGCCATCAAGATTATGAAACCTATAAATCCACCTGTGTAGATTCCATAAACTTTAGGCAAGTTATCTATAAAATTACCCTTAATCATTAGTTGTCTCCTTTTTCACTGAAGCCGAACTCTTCATCAATTTTTTCTTGTCTACCTGCAAACCAGAAAATAAGGATTACAAATATGGCAAGAGAACCTTGACATGTGAACCAATAAGTTAATGGATACCCAAAAGGTCCCGTAACTTCATTCATTTCAGCTCCGAAAAGGAATATACCCATTGAGAACACAGCCCAGATTGCAAGTGTTATAAACAACAAGCTTCTGGTCTTTTCCCAGTGTTGAGCGTTTTTAGCCATGTATACCTCTCTTTTTTAGTTATAACTGTTAAAACCATAACCATTATGAAAGAGAATAAAAGTGTAAAATTAAGCGTATTTGGTTAATTTTTTCTAATATTTTTAATAAAATTAACCTTTTATGGATAAAAAAAAATTCAGCTGGAAAGATTTATCTTTAAGTGATTTCAAAGTTTATTTTTTTTCTTTGTTTAAAGCTTTTATTCCTAAATCAAAAATTAAAACTTTAGATGAGTTAGAAGAATTTATTCAAACAAAATCTGCATGGGTATCTCAAGTTACACTTTATAGTTATTTAAAAACTAGAATGGGAACAAGATATGTTCTTCATTTTGATAATGATGAATTTATGAAGTCTGTTAATGAAGCTAAATGGAATATCTATTCTGTTGCTCTTCAAGATTTAACTTTCTTCACTTTTTCATATTTAAAAGTTAATTCTAGTTTTAATGAGCTAGATAAAGCTAAAGAAATTTTTTTAAAAATTTTAGATGATGAGACAACAAATAACATGCCTTTAAATATTATTGAAGAAGCAAAAAAAGAATTTGATGAAAGATTAATTAAAATTGATTGGGAGAAGTATCACAATGATCGTCCTTTTAATCCAAGTGCTTTATCAATGTACAAATGGGCACCAATAGCAGATGAGTTAAAAACTATGGATCGAAAAATAGTTTTAAACTCTGTTATTTTAAAATGGGATGTTATTAAAAAAGAATTTAAAGATAGAATACAGCTTTAAACATTCTTTCTGTTTTCAACCAAACTATCTACAACACTAGGGTCGGCTAATGTAGTTGTATCACCCAATTGACCATGTTCATTAGCAGCAATTTTTCTTAAAATTCTTCTCATAATTTTTCCAGATCTTGTTTTCGGAAGTCCTGGCGTGAAATGAATTAAGTCAGGTGTAGCAAGAGGACCAATTTGTTTTCGAACCCAAAGTTTTAGATCTCTTTCGAGTTCACCAGTTTCTCTTTCACCAGCATTTAATGTTACATAACAATACAATCCATTACCTTTAATATCATGTGGGTAACCCACGACTGCTGCCTCTGCTACTTTAGGATGAGCTACAAATGCACTTTCAATTTCAGCTGTACCCAAGTTGTGTCCTGATACAATAATTACATCATCTACCCGACCTGTAATCCAATAATATCCATCCTTGTCTCTTCGACATCCGTCACCAGTAAAATATTTGCCTTCAAACTGAGAAAAGTAAGTATCAATAAATCTTTGATGATCCCCATATACTGTTCTCATCTGTCCAGGCCATGATTGTGCTATGCAAAGTCTTCCTTCTCCAGGTCCTTTTATCTCTTTGCCTGATTTGTCAACAATCATAGGCTTAATTCCATAAAATGGTTTTGTTGCAGAACCAGGTTTCAAAGGAATAGCACCCGTTTGAGGAGCAATTAATATTCCCCCTGTCTCTGTCTGCCACCATGTATCTACAATTGGGCACTTAGAATTTCCAACTGTTTTGTAATACCACATCCAAGCTTCGGGGTTTATTGGTTCACCAACAGTTCCAAGTAATTTTAAAGATTTTCTAGATGTTTTTTTGACAGGCTTATCACCCTCTCTCATTAAAGCTCTGATTGCAGTGGGTGCAGTATAGAAAGTATTTACTTTGTATTTATCAACTATTTGCCACCATCTAGAACTATCAGGATAGTTTGGTATTCCCTCAAACATTATAGTCGTTGCTCCGTTTGAAAGAGGACCATAGATAATATAACTGTGACCTGTTACCCAACCAATATCTGCAGTACACCAATAAATATCTTTTGGTTTATAATTAAAAATATATTGATGAGTCATTGATGCATACACCATGTATCCACCAGTTGTATGCAAAACTCCTTTTGGTTTTCCAGTTGAACCCGATGTGTATAAAATAAATAATGGATCTTCAGCGTTCATTTCTTCAGGCTTGCACTGAGAAGGAACATCTTTAATTAGATCATGATACCAAACATCTCTATCATAATTCCAACTAATTGAATTACCAGTACGTTTAACAACGATACATTTTTTTACATTAGGGCAGCTTTCTAATGCTTCATCAGTTGTTTCTTTCAATGGTATAGTTTTTCCACCTCTAACACCTTCATCAGCTGTAATTATATATTCAGACTCACAATCATTCACTCTTCCAGAAATAGAGTCTGCTGAAAAACCTCCAAAGATAATTGAATGAACTGCACCAATTCTAACACATGCTAACATTAAAATAGCAAGTTCTGGTATCATTGTAAGATAAATCGTAACTCGATCTCCTTTTTTAATACCTAATTTTTTTAAACCATTTGCAGCTTTAGAAACTTTTTGGTGAAGTTGTTGGTAGGTAATTTTTTGACTATCTTTTGGATCATCACCAACCCAAATTATTGCTGTTTTATTTTTTTTATCTTTTAGATGTCTATCGATACAGTTTGCAGATGCATTTAGTGTTCCATCTTCAAACCATTTAATTTTTACTTCCTTAGAACTATATTTAACATCTTTAATTTTTTTATACGGTTTAATCCAAGTAATTCTTTTTCCCTCTTTTTTCCAAAATTCGTCGTTATTTTTTATAGATTCAGAATATTTTTCCTCATATTTACTTTTGTTAGCTAAACTACTTTTGATCCATTCAGACTTAGTTTTTATTATCAATTCTGAAGTAAGTTTTTCACTTTTTTTTAAACTTTTTTTTTTAACCTTAGTTTTTTTCTTAACTACAGTTTTTTTTTTAAATTTAGCTTTTTTCTTTTTTTTTGGCATAGATTATTTTTTTTTAAATTTTACTCATGTTATTTATAATTTTCCAGCTTTTATCATCAATTGGCATTACTGAAAGTCTACTTTGTTTAATGAGTGCTAAATCCCTTAAATCCTTATTTTTTTTGATATTTTCCAGGGTCACTGGCTTAGAGAACTTGCTTTTAAACTGAACTGTTACCGCAACAAATCTTCCAGTCTTGTCAGTTTTATCTAAATAGTGTTCTTTAATTACCTTTACTATTCCAACTATTTCTTTGCCAACATTAGAGTGATAAAAAAAGCATAGATCACCCTTCTTCATATTTTTTAGATTATTTGCTGCTTGATAATTTCTAACACCATCCCATGGAGCACCTTTTTTGCCAGCCTTAATTTGTTGATCAATTGACCAAACATCTGGTTCTGATTTTAATAACCAATAATTCATTACAGTTCTACTCCTGCACCTTTTAAAAAAGCAGCTTTTTCATCTAAAGGCCATCTTGGTTTAGCTGGATAATCTAAAGTATTAAATTCATTTAATTTATATTTTTCCAGACCTACCATTGCAATCATTGCAGCATTGTCCCCACAAAGTTCTATTGGTGGAAATATACTTTTATAATTGTTAGTCTCACATAAATTAATTAACATTGATCTAATTTTTTTGTTGGCAGCGACACCACCAGCAACTACAAAAACTTTTTCTTTTAATTTATTTTCTTTTTCAAATTCTTCAAATGCTATCTTTGTTTTTTTATTAAGAATCTCTTCAACTGTCTTTTGAAAAGAAGCTGCTAAATCAAATTTTTCTTGTTCTGTTTTGATAGATTTCGAAATTTTTAAAATTGCAGTTTTTAATCCTGCAAAAGATAAATTGCATCCACCTTTATTAAAAATTGGTTTAGGCAAATCATATTTTTCTGGATCTCCTTTTTTTGCTAAAACTTCGATTTGTGGTCCACCAGGAAATTCAATTCCTAAAAGTTTAGCTGTTTTGTCAAAGGCTTCACCAAGAGCATCATCAATAGTTGTTCCTAATCTTTTATATTTTCCAAGACCTTGAACACTTAAATATTGTGAATGACCTCCAGAAATTAGCAATAATAGATAGGGATAATTTAAACGAGAATTTAACTTAGGACTTAATGCATGACCTTCAAGGTGATTAACTGCTATAAAAGGTTTATTAATTGCGCTTGCAAAAGCTTTTCCAAAACTTAAACCGACTGACAAACAAACAATTAAACCAGGCCCGGCAGTTGAAGCAACAGCATTAATATCTTCAATTTTTTTTCCACTATCAGCAATTGCTTTTTCAACAATCCAATCTATTTTTTCTATGTGTGATCTTGCAGCTAGTTCGGGAACTACTCCTCCAAATTCTTTGTGAACATCAACCTGACTAGAAACAATATTGGATAAAACTGTTGGAATTTCTTTATCATTTTCAGTTATTATAGACGCTGCAGTTTCATCACAGCTGGTTTCTATTCCAAGAATTAAGGGTTTTTTAGTCATTCAAATAGTTTTTAATAATTGTACAATCTCAATACAAGTAAGAAATAAATTTTTAATGAATAGAAAAATTATAATAGGCTCAAGGGGAAGTAAATTAGCTTTGCTTTACGCGCAAAAAGCTAAAGATAAAATTATTGGAGCTTTAAACTTACCAAATGATCAGATTGTCATTAAAACAATAACAACAAAAGGTGATCAAATACAAGATCAAAGATTATCGGAGATCGGTGGCAAGGGTTTATTTTCTAGTACGATTGAAAAAGAACTTAAAGAAAAAAAAATTGATGTAGCAGTGCATGCATTGAAAGATATGCCGGCAATTGAAACTAAAGGACTTACAACAAATTCATTTTTAGAAAGGACAGATCCAAGAGAAATTTTAATAACAAATGAGAATAAAAATATTAAAGAATTAAAACAAAATGCAACAGTAGGAACTTCATCTTATAGAAGAGAATTTCAAATTAAAAAAATAAGATCAGATATTAGCTGTAAATTAATAAGAGGAAATGTAGACACTAGAATTAAAAAGCTAAAGGAAGGCATTTATGATGCTATAGTTTTATCTTATGCAGGTATAAAATATTTAAATTTAGATAATGAGATTTCACAAATTTTTTCAACTGATCAAATTATTCCAAGTGCAGGTCAAGGCATTATTGCTTTGCAATGTAGAGAAGACGACAATTATATTATGAGAGTTTTAGAAAAAATAAATCACAAAGATACATATAAGAGAGCTCACATAGAAAGAAATATTTTAAAAGTATTGGAAGGTGATTGTGAAACTGCAATAGGAGCTCATTCAATTATAGAAGGAGATAAAATTACTGTTGAAGCTGAACTTTTTTCGCTGGACGGTTCTCAAATATTTTATGAAAAAAAATCTGGTAATATTGATATGTTTAAAGAAATTGGAACAGAAGTTGGTAACACTTTGAAAATTAAATCAAAAAATTCATATAAGAAGTAAAATGCATATTTTGTTAACTAGACCTATAGAAGATTGTTCAGAAATTATAATTAAGTTTCAATCTTTAGATCATAAAGTTTCTCACCTCCCATTAATAAATGTTGAAAAAGTTCAACATGAAGAAATTAACTCTGATGATTATGGCGGTATAATTTTCACAAGTTCTAATGCAGTGAGAAATTTAAATTTAGAAAATTTAAATAAAAAATTAATTTGTTTTTGTGTTGGTAGTGCTACAGAAAAAAAAGCTAGAAGTTTAGGTTTCCAAAATACAATTGCTGCAGAAGGAAATGTTTTAAACCTTAAAGAACTAATTTTACAAAATTATGAACCAAAAGAAACTCCACTCCTTTATGTAAGTGGTGAGATAATTACAACTGATTTAGACCAACAATTGTTAAAAGAAGGCTATGCTGTTAAACGAATTGTAAACTATAAAGTAAATCATACTGAGAAATTTGATGAAAATTTTGTTAACAATTTAAAGCAGAATATGCCAGATATTGTTTATGTTTATTCTCAAAACAGTGCCTCTAGTTTTTTAAATTTCATAAAAATTTACCAAACAGAAAATTTGTGGATGAATACAAACTTGATGTGTATAGGTGAAAAAACCTCGTCAATATTGAATGAAATTAAATGGAAGAAGATATTCCTTTTTAATCCTGGAGAAGAAGAGTTTTTGTTATATAAAATTTAATTATGGAATTAATAAATAATTTTTCTGAAATATTTTTATCTGTTTGGAGCAAAGGAATACTTGGTGTTGATATTTTTCAAATTTTAATTGGTATAGGGATATTCTTACTTTTTTTAGTCTTTAGAGGATTAATTAGTAAATTAATTATAAAAAAATTAGAAATTATTTCAAAAAGAACAACAAACAAATTAGATGACACTTTTGTTCAGTCATTAATTGGTCCAGCTAGATTTTTACCTATTGTATTAGGTTTCTTTATTGCAAGTTACTACATGACCTTTTCAACAGAGGGAAGAGAAGTAGTTGATACAATTAATAGAACGTTGATTACGATATTAATTTTTTGGGTTATTCATCAAATAATAGAACCAATTTCATATATCTTAAGTGGACTAGATAAACTTTTAACCAGAGAACTTATCGGGTGGATAATTAAATCACTTAAGATTTTAATATTTATTTTAGGATTAGCTGCAGTACTGGAATTATGGGGAATTAAAATAGGACCAATTATTGCTGGTCTTGGTTTATTTGGAGTTGCAGTTGCACTTGGAGCGCAAGATTTATTTAAAAATTTAATTTCTGGAATTTTAGTATTGGTTGAAAAAAGATTTAAAATTGGTGATTGGATTGCAGTTGAGGGGATTATTGAAGGTATAGTTGAGAAAATTGGTTTTAGATCAACAACAATAAGAAAGTTTGATAAATCTTTGGCAATTATTCCTAATTTTCAATTTGCAGAAAATGCAGTTGTTAATGTGAGTGAAACATCTAACTGGAGAATTAGATGGATAATTACATTGCAGTATGATTCTACAATTGATCAATTGAAAAAAATAAGAGAGGAAATTGAAAGTTATATAAATAATAGTAAAGATTATAATCAATCAGCTGGGGTTGCAGTTAGAATTGAGAAGTTTTCTGATAGTTCCATAGATTTATTGGTAAGATGTTTTACTAATTCAAATAGCTGGAGCAATTCACTAGAAGTTAAAGAGAGATTGGCAATTGAAATTAAGCAGATTGTTGAAAAAAATAATGCCTCTTTTGCTTTCCCAAGTCAGTCAATTTATGTTGAGAAAAAATGATAGCAATTTTTTATCTAGTTTTGCAGATTTTGAAACTGTATTCTTATGTTGTTATAGCCAATGTAATTATAAGCTGGTTGATAGCGTTTAATGTTTTAAATACTCAAAACAGATTTGTTTATTCAATTTTAGAGCTTACTTATAAATTAACTGAGCCAATCCTTAATAAAATTAGACGTTTTATGCCTAATTTAGGATCGCTAGATATCTCACCGATCATTCTTCTTCTATTGATTTGGTTTATTGAAATGTGTATGAAGCTCTACATTGCACCAATTATATTTTAGAAAGTAAAATGATTTTAATTGACGGAAAAAAAGCTGCAGCTGAATTAAGAGAAGAATTAAAACAAGAAGTATCAGGGCTAAAATCCAAATATAATAAAGTTCCCGGTTTAACTGTGATATTAATTGGAGATCTTACTCCTAGTCAAATTTATGTTCGTAATAAAGAAAAATCAGCAAACGAAGTAGGGCTAAAATCAGAAGTAATTAAATATCCGGATAGTGTTGAAGAAAAAACTGTTTTAGAGAAAATTGAAGAATTAAATAAAGATGAAACAGTTTCAGGAATTTTAGTTCAATTACCGTTACCAAAACATATAGATAAACAAAAAGTTATTGAGGCCATTGTTCCTTCTAAAGATGTAGATGGTTTTCATCCAATGAATGTTGGTAATCTTTCATCAGGTTATGAAAGCTCAGTTCCTTGCACACCTCTTGGCTGTTATTTGTTAATTAAAAAAATTGAACCAAATTTAAGTGGAAAAAAAGCAGTAGTAGTTGGTAGATCAAATTTAAATGGAAAACCAATGACCCAATTACTTTTGAAAGAAAATTGCACCGTAACAATTACTCATTCAAAAACTAAAGATCTAAAAGCTGAATGTTTAGAAGCAGATATAATTGTTGCAGCAGTTGGTATACCTGAGCTTGTAAAAGGAGATTGGGTAAAAAAAGATGCAATAGTAATTGATGTTGGTATCAATAAAACTGATAAAGGTATAGTTGGAGATGTTGATTTTGAAGATGTTTCAAAAAATGCAAAAGCTTTAACCCCAGTTCCAGGTGGTGTAGGGCCAATGACTATCGCGTGTTTATTAAAAAACACAATTGAGTGTTTTAAAAGATCACAAAAATAAAGACTTTTTATATAAGTTTAATTGTCTCAAGGATATTTAAACTGATTTAATTACTGTTGTATTTGATAAGCTGGTTTAGATGAAAAAACCTAAATACGAATATAGAATTGCAATAATAATGATCTTATTAACTGCTGTTCCAATTGGAGCTACTCAATTAGGTTGGTATTTATATAATAAACAAGTTGGTTTTGATTTTGGCATGATTGCTGGAGTTTTTTCTGTTATCTTAGCTGGGTATTTGATGTATGAAAAAGGTTGGAGAGATGAGGATGAGGATTAATTAATGGAAAAAATTATTTTTTTTGCTTTAGCAGTGCCAATTTTAGGATTTGTTTTTTACCTTGGTGGATCTGCAATAATGAAAGGTTTTAAAGCTAAAGTTGATAACAGACCTGTTAAATCAGAAGAAAAAGAGGAACACGAAACTCAAGTTTCTCCAACAAATTCTAATGACTTAAGTAATGAAATTAGCAAATTAAATGAACTACATAAAAGTGGAGTTTTAACTCAAGAAGAATTTGAAAAGGCAAAAAGTAAACTATTGAATAATTAATAGTTTAATCATGTTTAGAGGATTTAAAAAAAAATTCATAAAAGTAAATAAAGGAAAAATTTTTTGTAAATTTAAAGGGAATGGTCCCCCGTTATTGTTGCTTCACGGATACCCTCAAACTCATGCAATGTGGCACAAAACTGCTCCAGAACTTAGTAAATATTTTACCGTAATTGTTGCTGATCTAAGAGGATATGGGGATAGTTTTGTTTTACCTGGTGGAATTAATCATAAAAATTATTCTAAAAGAGAAATGGCTAAAGATATGGTTCAGCTAATGAGTAAATTGAAATTTAAAAAGTTTTATGTTGCAGGTCACGATAGGGGTGGAAGAGTTGCGCACAGAATGGCAAGAGATTTTAGAGATAAAATTTTAGCTTTGAGCGTTTTAGATATTTGTCCAACTCTGGATATGTATGAGCATACAGATATGAAATTTGCAGCTGGATATTTTCATTGGTTTTATTTAATACAACCAGCACCTCTACCAGAGAAAATGATCATGGCAGATCCTAAAAGATGGTTAAAAAGTCGTTTTAACAGATCATCTAAACTTGCGGTTGGAAGAGTTGAGGGTGAGTATTTAAGAGCCTTTAAACAAAAAAAAAGAATTCATGCAACCTGTGAAGATTACAGGGCTGCGGCTACTATAGATTTAGAGCATGATAAAAAAGATCGAAAAAAAAAATTAAACATTCCTATACAAGTTTTGTGGGGAAAAAAGGGAGTTGTTGGAAGGCAATTTAAATCAGTTAGAATTTGGCAAAAATACACAAACAAAAAAGTTTATGGAGCAGAAATTAATTCAGATCATTTCATTCCAGAGGAAAGTCCTAAACAAACAATAAATCATCTAAAAAAATTTTTTTTAAAAAATGTTGGAAATTAAACCAAATAAAAAAAATATTGGTGCAGAAATAATTGTAAATTTAAAAGAAATTACAAATAAAGATATTTTTAAAATTAAAAGGGCGCTAAATAAATATGGATTGTTATATTTTAAGGAACAAAAATTAAATTCTAAACTTTATATTAAGTTTGCTAAACATTTTGGCAAATTAGCAAATTATCCAAGATTAAAAGGATTAAGTAAGAAATTTAAACAAATTACTGTAGTTCAAAGGAAAGCAACAGATAAGGGACCTAGTTTTGGAGAACAGTTTCATACAGATTCTATTTACACAAAAAAACCACCAAGATTTACAATGCTTTATTCTAAACTAGTTCCTAAAAAGGGTAGAGCAAACACTGAATTTTCTTCTCAATACTTAGCTTATGATTATCTATCTAAATCAATTAAAAATAAGTTGCTTAAAGTGAAAGGAAAGTATTCTTCTGAAGGACCAATTTCAGTTACTACCAGAGAAAGAGTGAAAGAGAAGGGAAGAAAAATTAAAGAATTAAAATCTACTCATAATATTATAAAAAAGATAAACTCTAAAAATACAATTTATTGTAGTCCTGGACATCTTGTAGGATTTTCTCCAAATTTAAAAAATTCTGAAAAAGTTAAAAAAGAATTATTTAAGCACCAAGTTAAAAAAAAGTTTCAATACTCATTAGAATGGGAAAAAGATCAGTTAGCTATTTGGGACAATAGATCTATGCTCCACCAAGCTACCCCTTTTAAAGGCAATAGAATTATGCATAGAATAACTATATTGTAGTTATAATAATTCGTTTAAGGATTTTACCTCACCAATATTAAATGTAATTGTATCTTCTTTTTTAAATCCATAATTTTCTGCATTATCTTTAAATCGAATTGGTGGTTCCATAATTGGCTCTAAAGATAAAACAAAAGTCCCCCAATGCATTCCTAATACTTTTTTACTTTTAAGATCCTTTGCTATATTTAAAGCTTCTTCTGGGGTTGTATGGTAAATAGTTTTGTCAAACATTGGTTTAAAATTATATGCTCCAATGTTAATCATAGTAAGATCAATTGGGCCATATTTTTCTCCTAGTTCTTTGTAGATATTTCCATAACCAGTATCACAAGCAAATAAAATTTTTCTATTTTTATATTCAATTAAAAAATTTCCCCACAAAGTTTTGTTTGTGTCTGTTAGACTTCTTTTTGACCAATGAACTGCTGGTAGTAAGGTTATTTTTAAATCACTGTTAATATTTTTGTGATCATACCAATCCATTTCATTTACATCTTCATAATTCTTAAAATATTTTCCAAGGTTAAGTGGAACTAATACTTTTGCATCCTTGTATGGAAAATTTCTAATAGTTGACATATCTTGATGATCATAATGATTGTGAGTTAATAAAAATAAATCTGTTTTTGGAATTTCGTTTAGATCTAATGCAGGTTTAGTAAATCTCTTTGGTCCAAATATTAATGGACCTGCATTTTTTGAAAAAACGGGATCGGTAATTATTGTTGTGTTACCTAATTTAATTAAATAAGTAGCGTGCCCAATCCAGGCAATGTAATCATTATTTTTATATTTTTCTAAATCAGATTTAACCTTTTCTTTTTTGACAACATGCTCTTTTGGAAAATTAAGACTGACATTTTTTCTTAGCTTACTAAAGGTTCTATAAGAAAATTTTCCTGATCTAGATATCACAACAGGCGAACCTTTAGGATTTCGAAAAGTTCCATTAGATAAATGGTGATAAGGTTTTTCTTTCATTATATTAATTATTTTTTTCCATAAGCCACAAATCATCTCCAGCTAAAAAGTAAATTTTTCCATCAATAGGGTGAACTTGTATGTCTCTAATTCTCCCAATTTTATCTTTAAAAATAATTTCTTCTTGAATATTAGATTTGTTTGAAAATATTAATTTTCTTAAAGATTTATCTTTAAGAGAAGTAATTAATGCATGACCATTCCATTCTTCAAATTCTTTACCTTTATAAATTGTAATAGCACTTGCGGCAATGGATGGAACCCAATATTGAATAGCTTTTGTAAATCCTGGCTTCCACTTCGGACCAATTTTAGTTCCTGAGTAATTTTTCCCTCCCCAACCTAAAATTTTCCAACCATAATTTTCTCCTTTTTTTGCCTCTCCAAACCAATCACCACCCCTTGCACCATGATTGCTCATATAAATTTTTCCATCAAATTCTGAAAAAGTTAAACCCTGAGGGTTTCTAACTCCAATCTGATATATCTCTGGAAGCCATTCTGGCTTATCTTCAAACCTAGGATTATCTTTTGGAATGCTTCCATCTAAATTAATTCTAATAATACTCCCTGGATGTTGTGTTGGATCTTGAGCAATCATATTCATGCCCCTTTCACCTGCTGAAGCAAACAAGTAATTTCCTTTGATAGCAAGCCTTGATCCAAAATGATATCCAGACTCAATAGGTGGTTCAGCTTGAAATATATTTTTAAAATTTAAAAAATTCTTATTCAAATCTGCTTTTGCAATTGAGGTGCTAGTTTTCCAGTCTCCTCTATTTTCTGAATATGAAATCCATAATTTTTTATCTTTGTAAATAATATCTAAAAGGCCACCTTGACCATGAACAAAATAGTTTAAATTATGTTTAATTTCAGAAATATTTTTTGAAATAATATTTATTATTTTAATTTTGCCACCTTTTTCTGTTACAATTAATTCTTCACTATTAATGAAACTTGAACCCCATGGTTCACTAAAAGATCCTAATTTTTCAAAATTATAATTTTTAGAATTTGCTGTTGCAGATATTAAAATAAAAAAAAATATAAAAATAAATTTTTTCACTTTATGAAAGTTTAGATCTACCACCATCTACAGCTATAACTTGACCAGTGATCCAAGAACTATCTTCTGTAATTAAAAATTTAGCAAGTGATGCTGAATCTTTTCCTTCCCCTAATCTTTTTAATGGATGAGCTTTTGCAATACCTTCTGCTAAAGCAGCATTTTTTAACATGGGTTCAGCAATTTTAGATTTTGTTAAGCTTGGTGCCACACAATTTACTCTTATGTTTGGAGCAAATTCTGCAGCTAAAGAAACAGTCAGACCTTCAACAGCTGCTTTTGTTGAAGCGATAATTGCATGATTGGTGAAACCTCTTTGTGCGGCAACAGTTGAAAACATTACAATTGAACCTTTATTTTTTTTTAAACTTTCTTGATACCCCTTGATAGCTTCAACAGCAGAATAAAGATTAAGCTTCATGCACTTTTGAAAATCTTGCTCATTAATCATTCTAAGAGGTTTTAAATCTATAGATCCTACACAGTAGGCTAATCCTTTAATTTCAGAAATATCTGATTTAACTTTTTCTATAAATCCATCCTCCAAAACATCCGCAACGGTATGTGAGCATTCAAGTTTTTTAGAGATAGAATTAAGTTCACTTTCATTTCTTGCAACTAAATGAATATCGTTTCCAGAGTTTTTTAATTGTTCCGCTAAACTTGATCCAATAGAACCTGTCGCACCAAAAATTACATATTTTTCTGACATAAAAAATTTAATTAGTTATATTTAGTTATGAAGTTATTTTTTATACTTGGTAATCAATTATTTCCAACAAAATACCTAGACCGCTTCAAAAAAGACCACCTATTTTTTATGGCTGAGGATAAGGGTTTATGCACTTATGAAAAGCATCATAAACAAAAAATTTTATTATTTTTATCCTCAATGCGTTCCTATGCTGACGGCTTAAGAAAAAACAAATTTAAATTAGAATACGTCAAAATCGAAGACAAAGAGTTTCATGATGATTATTTAAAAAAATTAAAAAAAATTATTACTCAAAAAAAAATAAAAGAAATTTCTAGTTTTGAAGTAGAGGATAAATTTTTTGAAAAAAAAATTTCTCAATTTTTAAAAAAAGAAAAAATTAATTGGAATGTAATTCAAACACCAATGTTCCTAAATTCTAGAGAAGAATTTAAAAATTATTTATCAAAATCAAAAAAACCTTTTATGGCAACTTTTTACAAGGAGGTTAGAAAGAAATCAGGAATATTGATGGGTTCAGATGGTAATCCAATCGGAGGCAAATGGAGTTTTGATGAAGATAACAGAAACAAATTACCTAAAAATATTTTAATTCCTAAATTTCCAAAAATTAATGAAACCAGTCATACAAAAAAATTAAAGCCTATTATTGAAAAGGAATTTAAAAACCATCCAGGAAATATAGAAAATTTTTGGTTTGCAACCGAATATGAAGATGTGGTTAAACTTTTAAACTTTTTTATAAAAGAAAAATCTAATCTATTTGGTGATTATGAGGATGCTGTTGATCAAAAAGATAATATTCTTTTTCATAGTGCTTTAAGTCCTTATATAAATTTAGGTTTAATAACACCTGAATTTGTTATCCAAAAAATTTTAGATTTTCATAAAAAAAATAAAATTAGAATGAATTCCTTAGAGGGCTATGTACGTCAGGTAATTGGATGGAGAGAATTTATGCGTGGAATTTATCAGTCCTATTCACAAGAAATGGAAACTGGAAATTTTTTTAAACAGAATAGAAAAATGAAAAGTTCATGGTATGAGGGTTCCACTGGTCTTCCACCCCTAGATTATGCAATTAAAAATGCAGTTAATCATGGTTGGTCACATCACATTGAAAGATTAATGATCCTTTCCAACATCATGAACCTTTGTGAGATAAAGCCTACAATTGTTTATAAGTGGTTCATGGAGATGTTTGTAGACTCATCAGATTGGGTAATGGTCCCGAATGTTTATGGAATGGGATTGTTTAGTGATGGAGGGATTTTTGCGACTAAACCTTATATTTGTGGATCTGCATATTTTATGAAAATGATGGACTTTAAGAAAGGTGAATGGTGTAACATTATGGATGGTCTTTACTGGAGATTCATAGATCGAAACAGAAAATTCTTTTTAAAAAATCCAAGACTATCAATGATGGTTAGAATTTTTGATAAAATAAAAGATGAGAGAAAAAAAATGATTTTATCAGAGGCTGATAAATTTATTAAACAAAATACAATCTAAATTTTATGTACATTGCTATTAGTGGTCTAAAGCTTAAAAATTTTTTTTCAAAACTAAGATTTTGTTTGTTAGCAATTCCATCTTTTAGAGCAAAACTAAAAGCTGAAGCAAATATATTTTGTGAAACAAAGCCATTTTGAAGAATATTAAATTGAAAAAACAAAACTTACCGACAAAAATATGCTCTGTATGTAAAAGACCATTTACGTGGCGGAAAAAATGGAAACTTAATTGGGATAGAGTAAAATATTGTTCCAAGAAGTGTTCTAAGCTAAGTTAGCCATAGTGAATATAATAGTACTACAACACATTAAAATAGAGGATCCAGGTTACATTAAAGATTTAATGCTATCTGATGGATTTAATTTAACCACAATAGAGTTAGACGAAGGTGAAAAAATACCAGAGAATCTTAGTAAATTTGATGGAATGTTTTGTATGGGAGGACCAATGGATACCCATATGGAAAAAGAATATCCATGGTTAATTGAAGAAAAGAAAAAAATTAAAGAATTTGTTACAGATTTGAAAAAACCTTATTTAGGTTTTTGTTTGGGTTGCCAGTTATTAGGAGAAGTAGTGGGAGGTAAGGTTGTTAAATCAAATCCTGCTGAAATTGGTATTATGGATATTAATTTTTCTAAAGAAAAAGAAAACGATAATTTGTTTTCACAATTTCCTAATAAAATAAAAAGTTTACAATGGCATTCTTATGAAGTTCAAGGAATAGAGGATAATAAAGATATTACTTTGTTAGCTTCCTCACCGATTACTAAATATCAAATCTTTAAATATCAAAACCACGCTTACGGAATTCAATTTCACATAGAAATAAAAGATAAAACAGTCAATGAATGGGGATGTGTTCCTGAATACAAGAAAGCTTTAGAGGATCAGCTCGGTAGTGATGCTTTAGAAAAGTTTGATCAATCAGCAAAAGATAACATGAATGACATGAATAATTATTCTACAATTCTTTATAATAATTTTAAAAAACTTTTATGAATAATAAAATCTTTGAATGGGCAGGGGTTATTACAGCAATATTATATTCTTTATTTGTGGCTTTAAACATAGGAATAGAATTTTTTGGTTTTTGTTTATTACTTTTGTCAGCTATCTTAATTGGAATTTGGGCTTACAGGGGTGGCCACAAAGGAATTCTCTTACTTCAATTTTTCTATGCGACTGCTGGAATTATAGGTATGATTCGATGGTTTTAACTCAAGGTTGAAACAATTTTGGGAATATAATTTTTAAAATTAAAAAAACCTTTATTACAATATTGCCAAGCTAACTGATCGAGACTTCTGTATAAAAAATCTACATTTATATTATTTGAATTTAAGTAGTCTAAGTTTTCACCGACTGTTGGATATAAACTACAACAATTTTTAATATTTATCACTTCACTTATATCAATAACCTGAAAATCAATGGATTGTTTTTTTAATCTTTGTGCTTGGTCTTCTATTAACAGAGATTTAAATTTCGTTAATTTTTCACTAAGTTTTATAGATCTATTTTCATTTTTGTTATAAACTAAGTAAATTTTCTTAAATTTTTTTTCTTTAAAGTCAGAGATTTCAAAAGAGAGATTATTGTCAAAAATTAAAAGATTTTTTTCTTCGATGTTTTGTGTGTTATTAAAATCTTGTTTTATTATTTGATAAGATTTTTCTGAAATCTTTGGAGGTGCATTTTCATTTAATTTAATATTCTGAAATCTATTGTTTGTGAATTTTTTAATATTCCATTCACTGGCAAGATAGTGTTTACCTTGAGTTTGAATACCTGCAACCCATCGCCATCCCAGAGTATTTGATGCAGCGTCTCCATCATAAAGATTTTGCATGAAAAATTCTGCACCTAATTGCCAAGGTAATTCTAAGGTAAAAATCCAAATACTAGCAAACCACATTCTTGTATGATTATGTAAGTAATTGTTTTCTTTCAGTTCATTAACCCAAACATTAAAGCATTCAATGTCTGTCTTCCCTTCAATTGCTGAGAGGTAGTTTTTATTATTTTGAAATTCATTTTTTATTTGATTTAATTCAACAAGATAATCTGTCCAAACATTTGGTCTTAGTTCTAGCCAACCTTTCCAATAAGTTCTCCATAGAACTTCCTGAATAAATTTTTCATTTTTTGAAAAAGAAAATTTGCTTAGAGCTTTCTTAATGACCTCTTTTTCATTAATAATTCCATGGGTTATGTATGGTGATAAGCAAGATATATTAGATCTTTTTTCAGGACCTAAATCAAAATTTCTTAATTTAGAATATTCTGCAAGACCGTTATTGATAAAATTATTTAATTGATTTAAGGCCTCGGCCCTAGAAGCTTCAAACATCATTTTAAATTATTTTGATTTTTTTTTCTTTAAACCTAATTTGTCACTGTGTCTTAATCTTAAGACAACAATTGCTCCAGCAATTAATAAAATTGCTACTGCTTCATAAACAAGTGCAGTAGGATCCATTTCTTTTCCTTGTAAAATAATAAATCGTGCAAGAGCAGTAATTGCAATTAGCAGTGGAAGGGTAATACTAATTGATTGTTGGTTCCAAAACACTCTAACCATTGCTAGGACTTCTAAATAAAGAAACATTAATAATAGATCAGCTAATGTTACAGATTGATTTAAGAACATATTTTTCATCTCAATTCCAACAGCAATAACTGTGCTGATTAAGATAATAACCATCAATGCTAGTTGTAAGTTTTTTGCTATCTTATCCATTATTTATCTTTACTGAAAGGTAACCATTTTTCAAATACTGATTTTGATGGCCCATCATATGGAATTGAATAAGAACTTGGATTTGGACTTGTTAATACTTCAATACCTTTTGAAAAAACAAATATAAATACTATTACAAAAACAATCACCATTATTTTAAAAGGATCAAAATTTCTAGTTTGAAATACACTGCTAGATCTTTCTTCTGCTTTGTGAAACTGTTTAAAAGTCATGTAGACTGCAAATATCAATCCTATGTGAGCCACATAAAGACCAGCCCAACCAAAAGCAAATGTTGTGTATGAGAATACATATAAACTAAAAACTGTAGTCCAAATAAAACTTAGAACTAATAGAATTTGAAGTCTAACTGTTTTTGGGAGTGCTCGAAGATCATTTTTACTATCATCAAACAAAATGTTTGCAGCATCTTTCATCCAGTTTTTTAATGAATCCATGTAATTAACATATAGTTTTAAAAAGTTATAACAAAGGAAAAATTGTCTTAGCCTTAGTTTAAGTTTGAATTTATTGTATTTTCAAAGTGAATAACACTTTGAGCACCTGATATAAAATCATTTCCTATTTCATAAAAAGGGACAACACTTATATTCTTTTTTTTAGCAATTAATATTTTTGAATTTACATCTTTAATATTTTCATCATTAATAAAATTTTTAAACATCTCTTCAGAAATATCATGTTGTTTTGCAATATTAGTTAAAACATCAATATCTCCTATATCGAGACCATTTATAAAATATGATTGATAAATTTTTTCTTTTATCTGGTTTTGTATATTAAACTTTTCACTCAAAATTATTAGTAAATGAGATAGAACTGTATTTGGAGTTTTTTTTATTTTATCTAAATTAAAATTCATTCCAGACTCTTTTGCTTTTAATTTCATATTTTCATACATGGGATCTGCAAATTTTTTACCACCAAATTTTATTTCAAGATATTTATCTCTAGAAATACCTTCATTTGGCATATCTGGGTTTAATTGAAAAGGTATATGTTTAATTTCAAACTTTATATTGGGAAATTTTTTAAGTGCTGTATTTATATTTTTATGACCTATGTAACACCATCCACAAATAGTGTCTGCGAATATATTTATTTTCATCTATTTATGAACGAAGCTTTTTCTTGTGAAAATTTATAAATCTTTCAACATTAGATTTATTAAATGTTTTGTTTTCTTCAAAAGAAACTTTTTTCATAGAGTAGGCTGAACTATTTGTTTTACGAGACTCGATTATTACATTTCCTTTATAAAGTTTAAGTTTCACTGAGCCATTAACTTTATTTCTTTTAAGATCCACAATTTTTTGAAGTTTAAATCTTTCTTTAGAATACCAATAACCATTATAAATTAGCTCTGCATATCTTGGCATAATTTGATCTTTTTTGTGCATTGTTTCTTTATCTAAAGTTACAGACTCTATTGCTCTATGCGCATGAATTAACAAAGTTCCACCTGGTGTTTCGTATACTCCACGAGATTTTATTCCAATAAATCTATTTTCAACTAAATCAACTCTTCCTATTCCATTTTTTCCAGCAATGTTGTTCAATTTTTCTAATAGTTTTGAAGGAGACATTTTTTTTCCATTAATTGCAAAGGGATCTCCATTTTTAAAATTGATGGTAATAAATGAAGGCTTGTTAGGAGCTCTCTCAGGAGAAACTGTTCTTTGGAAAATAAATTCTGGCGCAGAATTTTTTGGATTTTCTAATACTTTCCCTTCAGTTGATGTATGAAATAAATTGTCATCTACTGAAAAAGGTGGAGCACCTTTTTTATCTTTTGGTATTGGTATCTCATGTTTTTTTGCATAGTTAATTAAATCAGTTCTTGATTTTAATTTCCAAATTCTCCATGGAGCAATAATTTTTATTTTCGGTCCAAAGTAATGATAGCCTAGTTCAAATCTTACTTGGTCGTTTCCTTTTCCTGTAGCACCGTGTGAAACTGCATTAGCTTTAAATTTTTTAGCAACTCTTATTTGGTCTTTTGCAATTAGTGGCCTAGCAATAGAAGTTCCTAAAAGATACACTCCTTCATAAATTGCATGTCCTCTAATCATTGGATAAACGTAATCTTTTACAAAAGTATCTTTTAAATCTTGGATAATAATATTTTTTACACCAAATTTTTTTGCATTTTTATAAATTTTTTTTCTATCAATTTCTTGACCAACATCAGCTGTGTAACAAATTACTTCAGCGTTATAATTTTCTTGAAGCCATTTTAAAATTATGGACGTGTCTAAACCGCCTGAGTATGCAAGCACAATTTTATTTTTTGATTTCATTTAATTATGTACAAGCTTTTTTTGATGCGTTGTAAGCTTTAGTAAATCCAAGTAAAGAATAATGATCAATTGTTTGGGATCCATTTTGATTGTATCCTGTAATCATTATTCTTGATCCTTTTTTCATTCTTTTAATCATTTTAATTTCAATTTTGTTATCAGCAATCCATGCAAATCCTTGTTGCATAATATCAAATTTAAATTTACTTTTTCCAGATGCTGCAATAACAGAATTCTTGTTATTAAATTCATATCCAGGTGTAACACTTACTTCATTTGAAATATTTTCCTCTGGTCTAAAAGTTACAAACAGTTTAGCCTCTCTTTTGTTTGATTTTGGTGCTTGAAGCACAGGTGCTGATTGAGCAAAACATACTTTGCCATCAGGTTCGTATGCCACCATTGCCTCCCAATCTTTATATTTACCAATTTTTTTTACTTCCTGAGCAAACAGATGATTTGAATTTAAAATAAATACAGTTGATAAAATTATTATTTTTTTAATTAAGGACATGGGTTTGGATAAATTGTTTGAACTTGATTGATTTCTTCAATGACATCATCAGATAAATTTACATTTACACTTTCTATATCTGATTTCAACTGCTCCATTGTAGTTGCACCTATAATAACACTTGTCATAAATTCTTGGATTTCACAGAATTTAATAGACATTTGAGTCATATTTAAATTGTGTTTTTTGCAGATTTTAAAATAAAGTTCTACAGCAGCCTCTGTATTTGGTTTTCTATATCGTGTCCAAAAATTCCAATCTCTTTGCATCCTTGATCCTTTTGGAAAATTTTTATTTCTATATTTTCCAGTTAAATACCCACTTGCTAAAGGTGAATAGGCAAGACATCCAATTTTTTCTCTAATTGAAACTTCTGCCAACCCAACTTCATATGTTCTATTTAATAAGTTGTAAGGATTTTGAATAGACATCATCCTTGGTAAATTTTTATCTTTTGATAACTTCAGATAATTTAATGCCCCCCAAGGAGTTTCATTTGATAATCCTACATATCTTATTTTTCCAGCTTTAATATATTTATCTAATTCCCCAAGAACATCTTCAAATTGATTCCAATCATTTTCTTTATGAACATAGCCAAGTCTTCCAAAATTATTTACATTTCTTTCTGGCCAATGAAGTTGATATAAATCAATATAATCTGTTTTAAGTCTTTTGAGACTATTGTTTAAAGCAGACTCTAAGTTTGGACCTGTAAAACTGTTTTCCCCATTTCTTAAATAATCTCTTGCTGGACCAGCAACTTTTGTAGCTAGAATAACTTCTTTTCTTTTCTTTGTTTTTTCAAACCAATTACCAATTATTTCCTCAGTGTCCCCATAAGTTTCTTTACGAGGAGGAACAGCATATAATTCAGCTGTGTCCCAAAAATTAACTCCGTTGCTTAACGCAAAGTCCATTTGTTCAAAGGCTTCAATTTGAGTATTTTGTTCTCCCCAAGTCATTGTACCGAGACAAATTGTACTTACATCAAGATCGGTATTTCCCAATTTTTTGTAATTCATTAATGTTTATGTTAACTTTTTATTAATCTTTTAAGGTACCTTGAATAATTATTAAAAGACTATTATATGTAACATATTATGGAATTTGATAAAAACGGAATATTAAACAGAGCAAAGTCAGCGCAACAAACTGCAGCTGTAATGGATGAAGGCTTAAGAGCCTACATGTTAAAAGTTTACAACTATATGGCAACAGGTGTGTTGCTAACCGGGATCATCGCACTAATAACATTTAAGATGTCAGTAGTCACTGATCAATCAGGTGCAATTGTTGGATTAACACAAATGGGAAATGCAATTTATTTATCAGGACTTAAATGGTTGGTAATGTTAGCTCCGTTAGGTATTGTTTTTTATATGAGTTTTGGAATTAATAAGATGAGCGCATCAAAAGCACAAACAACATTTTGGGTGTTTGCAGCCTTGATGGGACTTTCATTATCTTCAATCTTATTAGTTTACACTGGTATGAGCGTAACAAGAGTATTCTTCATAACTTCAGCAACATTTGGAGCGATGAGTATTTATGGTTATACAACTAAAAGAGATTTAACAAAACTTGGCTCGTTTTTAATGATGGGTTTAATCGGAATTATTATTGCATCAATTGTTAATATCTTCATGCAATCATCAATGATGTATTTTGTAATATCAATCTTAGGTGTTTTAATTTTTGTGGGCTTAACGGCTTATGACACTCAAAAAATTAAAAACATGTATGTTGCAAGTGACTCCGGTGAAATCGTTGGAAAAAAAGCAGTAATGGGTGCTTTAACATTATACTTGGACTTCATTAATTTGTTTATAATGTTATTAAGACTTTTTGGTCAAAGACGATAATTTATTTTTGAAGTTTCTTCCAATTAGTATTTTTAAGTAAAGACTTAAGCTCGTAAGAATTTTTTAAAATCTTTCCACTTGTATCTGTGATTAAGTATTTTAAATTTTTATTTTTTGGCTTAAAATTTTTACATATCTTATAAAGCGCATTTTCAGCAGCATTTCTAAATACACTAAAACTCACTTGTTTGCTTGATATGTTAAGACCATAATCTTTCCAAGAACCTTCTGAAACCATCTTTGCATAGAGATCTAGAATTATTTTAAGCTCATCTTTTTCAAAAAATTGCTTTTCCTCTATTCTGTTATATGGATTGTTTACTACTAATCTTAAGTTATTACGCATCAATTTTATGTTTATTTATTAAAGGTACCTGAAATCCAGTAAACACTATTGTTATTGGAAGCATTCCCCATACTTTAAAATTAACCCAAAATTCTTCAGTTTGCGTTCTCCATATAAATTCATTTAAAAGAGCAAGACCGAAGAAAAAAAACATCCATCTTCGATTTAAAATTTCCCATCCGATATCTGACAAAGGTATTGATTTACCCATTATTTTTTTAAGCACAGGTTCTTTAGTGAAATATTTTCCAAAAAATAAAGCTAAAGCGAACATAATATTTATTATTGTTGGTTTTAAATAAATAAAAATAGGGTCATCAAAATAAATTGTTAATCCACCAAAAAAAGTAATTAGAATTCCACTTAACAAAGGCATCGGGGGGATTTTTTTTTCAAAAAACCAAACAACAGCTAATGCAATGATAGTTGCAACTATTAAGGGAGGAATTGCGACTGATAAATTTTTCCCACTGTTATAATAATAGAAAAAAAATATTGCTAGAGGTCCAAAATCAGTAACAAATTTTAAAAAAGATTTATTCACTTAAAAGATATTAACATATTTGCCACATCACAAAACATTAATATTTTTTACATTGATTTTTATTTTTAAATACCCATACTAACTAACATGGCAATCCAAAAAGCTAAATTCTCAATCGGAGATATTGTAAAACACAAGCACTTTGAATTTAGAGGTGTTATTTACGATGTAGACTTCGAGTTTAACAATTCAGAGGAATGGTATCAGTCTATTCCAAAAAACGTTAGACCAAGAAAAGATCAGCCTTTTTATCATTTACTTGCTGAAAATGATGAAATTACTTATGAAGCTTATGTTTCAGAACAAAATCTTTTGATGGACGATTCAGACGAGCCTATAAAACATCCGCTAATTGAGGAAATTTTTTCAGGTAAAAAAGGCTCAAGTTATTTCAAGCTTTCCAATTAATTATCATTATTCAAACACATTTAGCTCCAATCTAGGCCACACTAATTTTTTATAAAATTGTCATATTCTGATCAAGAGTGTTAAAAGTTAATCTTTCTTTATTATCTCCCCCTCTTCATTCTTGATCAGATAATTTTTCGCAATAGTATTTTTAAAATAAATCCCTAAATTAGGGATATGTTTAAACTTCTAGAGCCAAATAAAATTTTTCAAATTACTTCGAAGGCACCAAAATATGTTTTGTTTTTATTTGTTGTTGTCCTATCTGTTGGATTAGTTGAAGCACTCATATTGTCTCCAGAAGATTATAAGCAGAGTGACGCTGTTAGAATTATGTATGTTCATGTCCCTGCCGCATGGATTTCTCTTGGAATTTTTTCTTCGATAACCGTCTTATCAATTTCAGGATTTATTTTTAAAAACAAAAATTTTTTTTTAATATCTAAAAGTTTAGCACCCTCAGGTTTTGTTTTTAATATTATTGCTTTAGTGACTGGTTCTATTTGGGGGAAACCTACTTGGGGTACATGGTGGGCCTGGGACGCGAGGATTACTTCGATGTTAATTTTAGCTCTATTTTATGCTCTATATTTAATCTCTTGGAGAATTTACGAAAATGAAGAAAAAGTTTTTAAAATCTCAACTTTTATTACTATTCTTGGAATTATAAATGTCCCTATAATTAAGTACTCTGTTGATTGGTGGAATACACTTCATCAACCTGCTTCAATAAACATCTTATCAAAAAGCTCAATTCATTCGTCAATGCTTTATCCATTATTGATAATGACTGCGGCATTTGCTCTATTTTCGTTGTTAATTTTCTTAATGAAATATAATACAGAACTGATAAAAATTAAAAATAAAGGTTTAGATAGACTATGATTAATCAATTATTATTTATGAATGGATATGCAGTTTACGTATTGTCTGCATTTGGTTTTACTTTATTAAGTTTCCTAAGTTTATATTTAGTAACAAAAGTTCAATTTATTAGAGAGCAAAATAAATTTGTTGCTAAATTTGGATCACTTAACACTGAACAAGCTAATTCTGCAAAATTACAAAGAATAAATAAAGAAATTTTAGCTGAAGCAACAAATAACTAATTTTTGATCGATGTATGGTCGAAAAGTTAAGTTAAGACTTCTGTTTGTTTCAACTATTTTATTAATTTTAATATTAACAGTTTTTTTAGTTTTAAAATCTTTAGAAGAAAACGTTGTTTATTTTCAATCTCCTTCAGAGATTAAGTCATTAACTGAGCTGAAAAATAATAAAATCAGAGTAGGCGGAATGGTTAAGAAAAATTCTATTAGTATGAATTCTAATGAAGTGAATTTTATTATTACAGATTTTAAAAATGAGATTAATGTTAGTTATTCAGGTGCAGTCCCAAATTTATTTGAAGAAGGAAAAGGAGTTGTAGCTGAAGGTGTTTTGAAAGATAGAAATTTCCTTTCAGCAACAAAAATTTTAGCAAAGCATGATGAAAATTATATGCCTCCTGAGGTTAAAGCTGCATTGGAGGGAAATTAATTGATTTATAGCGCTGTTGGATACTATGCACTAATTTTAGGATTAATTAGTGGTTCAATTTTGATTTATTTTTCTGTTCAAAATTTTAGAAATTCAGAAATTTTAGATACTAAAATATTATCATTATCATTTTTACAATTATTTTTTGTTGTTATTAGTTTTTTTGGTTTAGTTTTATCTTTTATAGTTTCAGATTTTAGTAATGAAACTGTATTTAATAATTCCCATACCACCAAACCTTTATTTTATAAAATTACAGGAACTTGGGGAAACCATGAGGGTAGTTTGTTATTGTGGTTGTTGGTTTTAACATTATTCATTTTCATTTTTTTATTAAGGACAAATAATCAATCAATAAAATATAAAACTTTAACAACAATATTTCAGCAGATAATAATAATTGGTTTTTTTATATTTTTATTAAAAACTTCTAATCCATTTAATTACTTGTTCCCAATTCCTGAGGAAGGTTTAGGTTTAAATCCAATCTTGCAGGATCCCGCATTAGCAATTCATCCACCTATTTTATATTTAGGCTATGTTGGTTCATCAATAATATTTTCCTCTGCATTAGCAGCAACAACTTTAAAAATGGTTTCAGGAAGCTGGGCAACTCATATAAAAAAATGGACTTTAGTTTCATGGATATTTTTGACATTAGGAATTTTACTAGGTTCTATTTGGGCATATTATGAACTTGGATGGGGAGGATTTTGGTTTTGGGATCCAGTTGAAAATGTATCTCTTATGCCTTGGTTAGCATTAACCACATTATTACATTGTGTATTAGTTTTAGAGAGAAAATCGATTTTAACTTCTTGGGTTATAATTTTATCTATAGCTACATTCACACTTAGTATGTGTGGAACTTTCTTAGTTAGATCAGGTATTCTTAATTCAGTTCATACTTTTGCTAATGACCCCGAAAGAGGTCTATTCATATTAATATTTTTGTTTGTTCTAATTTTTATTTCTTTATTTATTTTTTTCTTTTTTCATAAAGAGGACCAAAAAAATTCAATAAATCTTTTTTGGTTGAGTAAAGAAAGTGCAATTATATTGAATAATTGGTTCATGATGTATTTTTTATCTGTAGTTTTAATTGGTACAGTATATCCAATTTTTTTAGATGTAATTTCTTCAGAAAAGATATCGGTCGGTCCACCGTTTTACCATAAACTAATTATCCCTTTTTTAATTCCATTTTTATTTGCTATGGCAATTGGACCTCAATTGAAATGGATTAAATCTAACTTAGAAAGTAAAAAAATTCTTATATTCTTATTATTTATATCTATTTTAATATCTTATTTAGTTGTTAAGAATTTTGATAAAAATTTACTTGTAAACACTATTTTAATATCAAGCGCATTTTATTTGTTTTTTGTTACCCTAAGGGATTTTTTTACAAAAAAATTTAAAAACATTTCTCAAAATATTGCTCACTTTGGTTTTAGCTTATTAATTTTAAGTATTTTATTCAATAATTTGCTTTCTAGCGAAGTAATAACCAATCTTAAAGTTGGTGAAAGTTATGAAAATTCAAAAATTAAAATTAAACTTGAAGATATAAAGCAGAGAGACGAAAAAAATTATAACTCAGTAGTAGCAAATTTTGAAATAATTTCGTCAAATGGAAAGATTAATAAAATGTCTCCAGAGTTAAGAATTTATAATCAGCCAAATATAGTAACTAGTGAAGCTGATATCAAAACCACTCTGATGAAAGATAAATTTATTGTCATAAACTTAGTACAAAATCAGGAATATTTTAACGTTAGATATCAAGACAAACCTTTCATGCTTTGGATATGGTTATCAGTGTTATTATTAAGTATGGGTGGAATATTAAGTTTTTTCAAAAAGAGAATATGAAAGATAAATTAATACCTTCAATAATAATAATAAGTTTTATAATTATTTTTTTAATATTTTATAAAGGTTTGCAAGAAACAAACATCTACACTCCTAAGTCAGAAATAAAAAAAGATATTCCAATTTTTTCTAGTATTAAGTTTGATAGCAAAGAAAAAGTTAATTCATTAGAAATATTTAATTCAAATAAATTTTATTTATTAAACATATGGGCCTCGTGGTGTGTACCTTGTAGACAAGAACATTCTTATTTAATGAGATTAAGTGAAAACAATAAAGTAACTTTAATTGGATTAAATTATAAAGATAATTTTAATAACGCTCAAAATTTTCTAACAAAATTGGGAAATCCATACGAAACAATAATATTAGATGGAGACGGTACAATTTCAATAGAGTGGGGAGCATACGGTGTGCCAGAAACCTTTTTGATACATAAAAATAAAATAGTTGCAAAATACATTGGACCACTAAATGAACAATTAATTAATGAAATTAACTCAATTATAAAATGAGAATTTTAAAAATTATTTTAATTATTTTATTATTAATTCCAAATTTATTATTTGCTGATGATCAGCTTGAAAGAAATAACATTACCAAAAATTTAAGATGTTTAATTTGTCAGGGTCAATCAGTATACGACTCAGACTCTGATTTCGCAAATAGCATGAAAATTTTAGTTGATAAAAAACTTGAAGAAGGATTATCTGAAAATGAAATTTATGATTTTTTTAAGGAAAAATATGGTGAGTGGATTTTGTATGACCCCAGCTTAAATAAAAACACTTATATTCTTTGGATATTGCCAATATTGATATTTTTACTTGGAGGTGCAATAATCTTTAAAAAACTGAAATTTAAAAATTAATCCAAAATGTATCTAAAAAAAATACTAATTTTATTTTCATTTCTAACATTTACGATTTCATTAAATGCAGAAGAAATCAAAAACAGAGATTTAAATACTGAGTTTAATATTTACACAGGAATGTTTGATTTTAGTGATGATGGAAAAAAATCAACTTTAATAGGTTTTCAACATCAAAATGAAAACCTAAACAGAGATACTTTTTTGGGAAATTTATCACCTATTACAGGCGCCCTTATTACTGCAGATAATGCAGCTTATGTTTATACAGGAGTAGAGGCACAATATAAAATAGGATCTTTAAATTTTAATCCAAGTTTTACACCAGGATTATATCACGAAGGTGATGGAAAAGATCTTGGTCACGTCTTAGAATTTAAGTCTGAACTACAGATTTCTTTAGATATGTCTGAGAGCAGTCAATTTGGTTTTTCATATAATCATATATCTAATGCAAGTTTAGGAAGTAAAAATCCTGGGGCAAATAGTTATATGTTTAATTTCTTTAAAAGCTTCTAAGTAAACTCTTATGAATTTAAATGATTGTTATAATTTTGATGATTTTAGAAAATTAGCCAAAAAAAAATTACCAGCTCCAATATTTCACTATATTGATGGAGGTGCTGATGATGAGATAACTTTAAATAGAAATACAGCTTCGTTTAACGACTGTGATTTAGTTCCTAATATTTTGAATAGTGTTGGAGAACCAGATTTATCCACAACAGTTTTTGGGAGAAAAATTGATATGCCATTATTTTTGTCTCCTACAGCAATGCAAAGCTTGTATGATCCAGAAGGCGATAAAGCTTCAGCTAGGGCGGCAGAAAAATTTAATACGATTTATAGCATGTCTACGATGGCATCATTTTCAATCGAAGAAGTTGCAAATGTTTCTAGTGGTCCAAAACTTTTTCAACTTTATATTCATAAGGATAAATCAATCACTGATGATTTAATTGATAGATGTAGTAGAGCAAATTTTGACGGTATGTGCATTACTGTTGATACATTAGTTGCAGGTAACAGAGAAAGAGATCATAGAACTGGTTTTACTACCCCGCCTAAATTTACCTTAGATAGTTTATTAAGTTTTGCTATGAGACCTGGTTGGGTTTTTAAATATTTTACAAACAAAAAATTTGAATTAGCAAATATCAAAAACAAAACTGATAAAGGGACAAACATAGCTAAATCAGTAATGGATTATATTAATGAACAATACGATCCGGCAATGAATTGGAAAGATGCAGAATACTGTATTAAAAAATGGAACAAACCAATGGCACTAAAAGGAGTGATGTCTGTTGAAGATGCAAAGAGAGCAATTGATATAGGTTGTACAGCAATAATGATATCTAATCATGGTGGAAGACAATTGGATGGATCGAGATCCCCTTTTGATCAAGTTAAAGCAATTTCAGATGCGGTAGGAGATAAATTAGAAATAATTCTAGATGGTGGAGTAAGAAGAGGAACACATGTTTTAAAAGCTCTTGCTGCTGGTGCAACAGCTTGTAGTTTTGGAAAAGCTTTTCTTTTTAGTTTAGGTGCTGGAGGGCAAAAAGGTGTTGAAAGATTGCTAGAGAACATGCAAAAAGAAATTAGAAGAAACATGATTTTGATGGGATGTAAATCTGTAAAAGATCTCGACGCGTCAAAAATAATCTACAGAAGTTAAGATAAATAAAGAAAATTAAAATTTATCTTAATAGACAATCAACTTAATTTATGTATATTTTCCAACTTTATTATGAAACTAGCAGCATCACTTAATAGACTTGGAACAGAAAGTGCTTTTTCAGTTTTAGCAGAAGCTAAAAAATTGGAAGCACAAGGAAACCCAATGATACATCTTGGATTGGGTCAACCAGATTTTAAAACACCTAAACATGTAGTTGAAGCTGCAAAAAAAGCTTTAGATGATGGTCACCATGGATATGTACTTTCAAACGGAATTTTAGAGTGTAGACAAGCAGTAACTAGATGGATCAAGAAAAGATACAACACTGAAGTAGATCCAGAAAGAATTACCATAATGCCAGGTGGTAAACCCACAATGCATTATGCGATACAGTGTTTTGGTGAGCCAGGAGCAGAAATTATTCATCCAACACCAGCTTTTCCTATCTATGAGTCTATGATTAATTATACAGGCTCTACAGCTGTACCTTATGATTTAACAGAAGATAAAGATTTAAAATTTAGTGCAGATAAGATTTTATCTTTAATAACTGAGAAAACTAGATTGTTAATTATAATCAATCCTAACAATCCAACTGGAAGTTTTGTTGAGAAATCTGAAATTGATAAATTAGCAGAGGGTTTAAAAAAACATCCTCATGTTACTATCTTAAGTGATGAAATTTACAGTAGACAAATATTTGATAATAAAGAAATGCCAACATTTTTTAATTATCCAGAGTTAAGAGAAAGACTAATTGTTTTAGAAGGCTGGAGTAAAGCTTACTCAATGACAGGTTGGAGATTAGGTTGGAGTTTTTGGCCTGAAAACTTAATTGAACATATTAATAAATTATTAATCAACAGTGTTTCTTGTGTTAACGCTGCAGCTCAATTTGCAGGAATAGCAGCGTTAGATGGACCAGACGATTCAATTGATTTGATGATGGAAAAATTTACTCAAAGAAGAAAATTAATCCATAAAGGACTGAATAGTCTTCCCGGAGTAGAATGCAGTTTACCAGGTGGAGCATTTTATGCGTTTCCAAAAGTTATAGGAACTGGAATGGATGGTTCTGAGTTTTGTAAAAAAGCTATGCATGAAGCAGGCGTTGCTATTGTCCCAGGCACAGCATTTGGAAAAACATGCAAAGATTACGTAAGATTTAGCTTTGCTGCATCTCAGGATAACATTTCTAACGCATTGGAAAACATCAAAAAAATGCTAGGTTAAGCTATGTCTGAAATAGCTTTACCAAAAGTTGATAGGTCAATAGTAAGTAAAAAAGGAACTATTGTATCAAATCTAAAAAAATTCACTTTAAAAGAAAATGTTTTAAGTGAATTGGATGAGATTAAACCTTACGAAACAGACGCATTGGCAGCATATAAGAATCTGCCTTTAGCAGTAGTGCTTCCTGAAAACACAGAGGAAGTAAGTGAAATTTTAAAATACTGTCATCAAGAAAATATAAAAGTTATTCCACGAGGAGCAGGAACAGGACTTTCAGGTGGAGCTTTACCTCTAAACGATGCAATTATTTTAGGTTTAGGAAAATTTAATAAAATTTTAGATATTGATTTTGAAAATAAATGTGTAGTTACACAACCTGGTGTAACCAACTTATCCATAACACATGCAGTAAAACACAAAGGTTACTACTACGCTCCAGATCCTTCTAGTCAATTAGCTTGTTCTATAGGTGGAAATGTTGCTGAAAACTCAGGCGGTGTTCATTCACTTAAATATGGAACAACAACAAATAATATACTGGGTGTTGAAATGGTCATGATGGATGGGACCATTTGTAGATTAGGTGGAAAAACTTTGGATCAAGAAGGATATGATTTATTAGGATTAATTTGTGGCTCAGAAGGATTGCTAGGAGTAATTACTGAAGTAACTGTAAAAATATTGAAAAATCCTCAAACAGTAAAAGCAGCCTTAATTGGTTTTCCAACCATTGAAGATGGAGGTAATTGTGTAACAGATATTATTTCTAACGGTATTGTGCCAGCTGGAATGGAAATTATGGATAAAGCATTAATAGATGCAACAGAAAAATTTGTTCATGCAGGATACCCAATGGATGCTGAAGTTTTGATGATAGTTGAATTAGATGGGACAAAGTCTGAGGTAGATGAACTATTTAAAAAAATAAAAGAAATTGCTGAAAAAAATAAATCGAATAGTTTTAAATTAAGTAAATCAGAAAAAGAAAGATTAGGATTTTGGTCTGGAAGAAAAGCTGCATTCCCAGCTTGTGGTGCAATGGCACCAGATTACTATTGTATGGATGGAACAATTCCTAGAGGAAAATTATCTGTCATACTTAAAGAAATAAGCAGATTATCAAAAAAATATAATTTAGGAGTTGCAAATGGTTTCCATGCAGGGGATGGAAATCTACATCCTTTAATTCTTTTTGACGGCAGTGATAAAGAACAGTTGAGAAGAACTGAAGAGTTTGGGGCTGAAATTTTAAAGGCGTGTGTGAGAATGGGAGGTGCATTATCTGGTGAGCACGGAATTGGAATAGAAAAAAGAGAATTAATGTGTGAGGCTTTTAATGATATTGATATCCAGCAACAGCTTAATATTAAAAAATGTTTAGATGAAAAAAATCTCTTAAATCCTGGAAAAGTTTACCCAATTTTAAGAAAATGTGCTGAGGAAGGAAGGGTTCATGTTCACCGAGGAGAAGAAAAATTCCCAGATCTTCCAAGATTCTAATCACTTGTTACCAAAAAGCGAACTTGAAGTTTCAAATATAATTAAAGAAGCTTACAAAAAGAAACTTCCAATTGATATTCATGGAGCAAATACAAAAAAATTTATAGGTTACAATGTCCAGGCTGCTAAAAGTTTAGATTTATCAAGTTTAAATGGAATAATCGAGTATTTACCAGAGGAACTTTATATTAAAGTAAAACCAGGAACTTTACTTGAGGATGTTGAGACCGCTTTAGAAAAAAATAATCAAGAGCTTTCTTTTGAACCAACTGATTTTGGTTACATCAAAAATGGAAAATCAAGCAAAGGAACTGTAGGTGGTTGTGTTGCCTGTAATTTTGCAGGATCTAGAAGATTTAAGTCAGGCAGCGTTAGAGATTTTGTTTTAGGTTTCAGAGGTGTAAATGGTAAAGGAGATATAATTAAATCAGGTGGTACTGTTGTAAAAAATGTTACAGGCTATGATTTATCTAAATTAGTCAGTGGATCCTTTGGAACATTGGTGGCATTAACTGAAATAACTTTAAAAATTTCAGCAAAGAAGCCTTCACAAAATACAATTGTTATTTATGAAAATGATCCAAAGGTTATCTCAGAATTATTTCAAAAGGTACTTAGCTCGAGTAACGAAATTTCAGGTGCAGTTTTTATTCCTGATGAGCCACAAAATAAAAAATTTGATTTAAACAAAAGTAAAGCATTTAAATTTAATGATTTAGATCAAGAAGGTTCATTTTTTGCCTTAAGAGTTGAAGGTGATAAAAATTCAATAAAGGAGCGAATTAAAGATATTTCAAATGAGTTAGATTTAAAAAAACATAAAACTTCTAATTTAGATCCTCATCAATCACTTCTTTTTTGGAAAAGTGTAAATAGTTTACAATTATTTTCTGAGACAAAAAATAATTTGCTAAGAGTCGTTGTACCTCCAGCTAACAGTGAAAAGGTAATGAACAATATAAAAAATAAATTTAAGTATTTTATAGATTGGTCTGGATCACTATTCTGGATAGAAGTTCCTGGAAAAGATGAAGGTAAGTTAAAAGAAGTAAAAAAAATGACCCTTCAAAACAATGGATACTTAACAATTATCAAGAAATCAGAGGAGTTTGATTTTTCAGAAAAAATATTCACTATTGATGATACTAAACTAATGATTTCCAAAAAGATTAAAGAAAGCTTTGATCCAAAAGGAATATTTAACCCAGGTAAAATGTATAAGGATTTTTAATGCAAACAAATTTTTCAGAAACACAACTCAAAGATAAGGACAATCAATCTTCTGAGAAAATATTTAAAAAATGTGTTCATTGTGGAATGTGTAATGCAACATGTCCAACTTATGGAATTTTAGGAGATGAATTAGATGGTCCAAGAGGAAGAATTTACCTTATTAAAGATATGTTGGAAAATAATAAGAAACCAACTGAAAAAGTCGTTAAACATATAGATAGATGCCTTTCTTGTTACAGCTGTATGACCACATGTCCAGCGGGTGTAAATTATATGCACTTAATTGATCATGGAAAAAAATATATTGAAAAAAATTATGAGAGATCTTTTTTTGATAAACTAATTAGATATTTTTTATCAATCACTTTACCAAATGTTAAAGTATTTAGACTCTCAAGTTTTTTTGTTAAATTGGTAATGCCATTTAAATTCTTAATGCCTACAAAGATTAAAGACATGATTGAATTAATGCCAACTACTTTTCCAAAAAAAACTTTACCTAATAAAGAAATTTATAAAGCTACAGGAAAGAAAAAAATCGCGCGAGTAGCTTTGCTAACTGGATGTGTTCAAAAAGAAATTTCGCCACAAATTAATGAAGCCACAATAAGATTGCTAAATCGACATGGAGTTGAGGTTGTGGTGCCAAAAAAAATTCGTTGCTGCGGATCTTTAAACCATCATCTTGGAAAAGAAAAAGATGCCCACCAAGATTTCAAAAATAACATAAATACTTGGTATGAAGAACATCAAAACGGAAATTTAGATGCAATTTTATCTAATACATCGGGTTGTGGTACTACCATGAAGGATTATGGTTTTATTTTTAGAGATGACAAAGAGTTAAGTAAAAAAGCTAAAGTCATATCAAATCTTACAAGAGATATTTCTGAATACATTTTTGAAAGTTTAAAACTAAATATAAAATCAAAAGGAAAGAAATATAAAGTTGCTTATCACTCTGCATGTTCAATGCAGCATGGTCAAAAAGTTCATTCACAACCAATTTCATTGCTTGAAAAAACTGACAATGAAATTATGGAAATTCCTGAAGGACATATTTGTTGTGGATCAGCTGGAACTTACAATATTTTACAATCAAAAATTGCAAAACAACTATTAAAAAACAAGGTAAATAATATAGAAAGTTTAAATCCTGATTTTATTTCAACAGGAAATATTGGTTGTATTACCCAAATTTCTCATGGTACTAAAGTCCCAATTTTACATACAATTGAAGTTTTGGATTGGTACACAGGCGGTCCCAAACCTGAAATTTTAAAATAGGGGTTTTATGAAAAAAATTTTAATTACTAGAAGACTGATCCGAGAGAGCGAAGATAAAGCATCAAAATTATTTGAAGCTAAATTTAATTCTAATGATGAACTTTATTCACAATCAAAAATTATTGAAATGAGTGAAGGATGTGATGGAATTTTATCATCTTTAACTGAAAAATTAGATGCTGATACAATAAATAAACTTCCAGATAGTATTAAAATAATTTCAAATTTTGCAGTTGGTTTTGGAAACATTGATTTAGATGCTGCTAAAAAAAGAGGTATTGCTGTCACTAATACCCCAGAAGTTTTGTCAGATGCTACAGCTGAGATAGGAATATTACTTATATTAGGAGCTTGTCGAAGAGCGTCAGAGGGAATTGAGTCTGCTCGTGAAGGTGGATGGAAATGGTCCGCAGATTATTTAATTGGAAAACAGTTAACAGGAACAAGATTAGGAATTTTAGGTATGGGTCGTATCGGTCAAAAAATTGCAAATATTGCTAAATCTTTAGGCATGGTTATTCATTATCATAATCGTTCAAAATTAAGTGAAGATAAAGAGCAGGGTGCAACTTATCATGACAATATAAAAAGTCTTTTTTCAGTGTCAGATGTTTTATCTATCTGTTGTCCAGCTACAAAAGAAACAGAAAATTTAATAAATAAAGATACAGTTGAGTATTTCCCTAAAGGTGCTGTGATAACAAATGTTGCTCGAGGTGATATAGTTGATGATGACGCTTTAATTGATGCATTGAATAGAAGAAAAATTTATGCTGCAGGATTAGATGTTTATAAAAATGAACCAAACTTAAATCCTGGTTATTTAAAAATCCCGAGTGTTTTTGTTTTGCCTCATTTAGGAAGTGCTACAAAAGATACTAGAATTGCAATGGGAAATTTAGCAATAGACAATATAGAAGAATTTTTTAGAACTGGTAATTGCGTTAATAAAGTTAACTAAATTTTAATGAATAAACCTGTTCTAGCTAAATCAAAAGCTATTATAATTTTTTTAGTTTTTGCTTTAGGATATTTTATTTCTACTCTCTTAAGAGCAATAACTGCAACAATTTCACCTGAATTAGTAAATGAATTTAATCTTTCTGCAGGAGAGCTTGGATTATTGGGAGGTGGATATTTTCTAGGATTTGCAAGTGTACAAATCCCTTTAGGTTATTTATTAGATTTAAGAGGTCCAAGAAAAATTGTTTCATACTTTTTATCATTAACCATTGTTGGTTTATTAATATTTGCTCTCGCTCAGAATTTTTTAACTCTTTTAGTATCTAGAATAATTATAGGAGTTGGTGTTGGAGCTTGTTTAATGGGGCCTTTGACTGCTTATCGGATTTGGTATCAAGATGAAACTCAACAACGTGCAAACTCATGGATGTTAATGGTTGGTGCAATTGGTATGTTGTCATCAAGTTTACCGGTTCAATTTTTCTTACCCATCATCGGTTGGAGAAATATATTTTTTCTTTTAGCTTTCATAACTTTGGTTTGTATAATTTTGATAATTATTTTTATTCCTCAGTGGACTTCAAAAGGTAATCAGAGAAGTGACGATGCAAAATTGAGTATTGTTTGGGAAAATCAATTTTTCAAAAGTGTTATTCCAATGGGTTTTTTTAGTACGGGAGGATTATTTGCTATCCAAACACTATGGGCTGGTCCTTGGATGATAAAAGTTTCTGGGTACACACCAGAAGAAAGTGCAAAAGGTTTATTTTTAATTTATTTTTTTACGCTGTTATCATTTTTAATATGGGGCTATTTTGTTCCGAAATTTTCAAAGAACGTTCATGATGCAATCAGATTGTTGAAATATGGTTCACCATTAAGTTTATTGGTATTGGGTGTAATTATTTATCTAGGTCCAAATACAGAGTCAATTCATTGGGCATTATTTATAGTTTCAGCTGTATTTTTGTCTTTAATCCAACCAGCAGTTGGTATGGCTTTTTCAATATCTAATGCAGGTAAGGCTCTAACTTCCTATAATTTATTAATATTTATAGGTGCCTTCTTTCTGCAATGGATAATCGGCCTTATTATAGATTTAGGATTAAGTTTAAATTATTCTGAAATTGCTTCATTTCAATTAGCAATGTCTTTTGTGCTAGTTACATCTTTAACTTCTTATTTATATTTTTTATTAAAAAATAATTAATTTAGATGCTTATAAATTGTAGTTCTAGATACACCTAATTTTCTTGATGCTGCAGAAATATTATTAGTCTCACTAAAAGTTGATCTAATTAGAATACATTTTTCTCTTTTAATTTTTGTATCCTCACAATTTTTACAAGCATAAGTTTTGTTTTCTTTATTAGTTTCTATAAGTTTACTTTCTTTAAAATTTTGACTTTTGACTGCAAAAACAGATGAACCTAAATGATCTGTTATTTTTAAAATTTTATTATTTAAGATATCTGTTGCAATTGATGAAAATGAAGTTGCAAAAATTTTATTAAAATTTTCATTTTTTAAATCAACCAAACCGTTAAGCATAATTTTTGCATTATTATTTGCACCCACAATCAATCCATCTCCATTTATTGCCAGCATTCCTACACTAGTTGTATTTAGATATTCTTGTCTTGGATGAAAAGAAATAATTAATTCGTTTTCAAATTTCTTAATAAATAATTTTGTTTCGATACTTCTAGTTGCAAGTCTTACTAAAGCTAGTGTATGTTGTTCTCTAGACATCGAGTCTGTTGAAGCATCTATAATACCAATAATTTTACCATCATAATTTATAATTGGACTTGCAAAGCAGGATATATTTTCATGAGCTGTAAAAAAGTGTTCTTTACCTGAAACGATAGTTGGTTTTTTAAGTTCAACGGATAAGCCAAGTCCGTTTGTTCCACAAATCTTTTCTGCCCAAATTGAACCTGGTATTACTGTTTTACCAACATCAGTTTGTAAACAAGATTTGTCATAAATTGTATCTAAGACCAATCCCTTCTCATCTGAGTAAGCTACCATAAAATTCGTTCCCGCTATTTGGGAATATAAAAGTTCGAGTTCAGGAATAATTATTCTTCTGACAGCCTCGTTTCGCTCTTTAATTTCTTTTAGCTCAATAGATGAAATCACACTTTGTTTAGGATCGTTAAATGGATCAAGACCTTCATTGATGCACCTCAACCAACTTTCATTGATATCTTTTCCCATTTCATAGGAGGCCATGCCTCTTTTTTGTAGTATGTTTTTTAGTTCTTCGTTTGAGTTACTTAAGCTTGACATTTTAAAAGTTTATTAGTTTTTTTAGATACAACAACCAACCACAGGTTGTAATTGTTAACTTTTTGTACATATAAAGATGGCGTTGACTCCCCTCAATATGAGAACTTTAATAGTGTAAATAAAATATTAAAGGAGAGATAATAATGAAGGCACAGGTTTTACATAAATATGACCCTGAAATGAAAGAAAAAGTCTGGGTCACAGGTGAGGAGATGCCAGATCCTAAAATTGATAAGGCATCAGATGTAATTGTTAAAATTGGTGCTGCAGGAGTTTGCAGAACTGATTTACATATTATTGAGGGAGTTTGGAAACACATTCAAGATCCAGATGGAAAATTATTACCATGTGTAATGGGACATGAAAACGCTGGTTGGGTAGAAGATGTAGGTTCAGACGTTACTGAATTTAAAAAGGGTGATCCTGTAATATTACACCCACTTATTTCTGGAACAGGAGGAACTTGTTTAGATTGTAGAAGAGGTAATGATATGCATGCTGAAGCAGGTGCATTTCCTGGATTAAGTATTAAAGAAGGTGGCTACGCTGAACTATTAAAAACCAGCGTTAGAAATCTAATTAAACTTCCAAAAGTATTAGCGCCCAAAGATGTTGCGCCTTTTTCAGATGCAGGTCTTACAGCTTATAGAGTGGTAAAAAAAGCAACAAGACATTTGCTACCTGGTCAGAGCTGTACAATTATTGGTGCAGGAGGTTTAGGTCACATCGCTATTCAATGTTTAAAAGCTATGTGTGCAGCAGATATTATTATTGTTGAAAAATCTGATGCAGCATTAAAACATGCAATGGAACTTGGTGGTGACCACGGAGTTTTAATTGATGGAAACGAAATTGAAAAAGTTCAGGAACTAACAAAAGGAAAAGGTTCTGAAGCTGTAATTGATTTCGTAGGTGAAAAAGGATCTACTGCCATGGGAATTCAAATGACTTCTAATGGTGGTTTTTACTACATTGTTGGATATGGTGAAGAAATTAAATCACTTGCAGTTGATTTGATTATTTCTGAGAAAACAATTGTAGGTAATTTAGTGGGAACGTGGTCTGAATTATATGAATTAATGGAGTTAGCTGACAGAGGTAAAGTTAAGCTCTCTATGCAAGAGTATAGTTTAGACGATGCTAATAAAGCGCTTCATGATCTTAACGATGGTAAGGTTAAGGGACGAGCTGTTTTAGTTCCATAAAAAAAAAAGAGAGGTGATAATGAAAATAATAAAAACCTGCTTAACGGCTGTAATATCAAGTATGATGATATTTAGCCCTATGGCATATGCTGATAAGTGGAGTGATCAATTTCCACATATCAAGGCAACAGGAGATATTCCAGGTGATTGTTCTTATGAGGAAATGTCTAAGAAAAATTACAAAGGAAAAACTCTTAAAATAAATACTCACGCAATTCCAGTAATGGGAGAGCCTACAGCTCTTCATGCTGAACAGTTTGAAAAATTAACTGGAGCTAAAGTTGAAGTTACTCATACACCAGCAGGTGATTTGTATTCTAAAGCAATGGTTCCTTTTCAAGCTGGACAAGCACCTTACGATATTGTGTTTGGATTTTCTAACTTTATCAATGACTGGAAAAGATATTTAGCACCAGTTCCTAAGAAGTATATGAACTCAACAGAGATGAAAGACGTAACTAAATCTCATATGGGTGTATCATCTTGGGATGGAACTATGTACCAGTATCCAGTTGATGGTGACAGACACTATCTAAAATACAGAAAAGACGTCATTGACAATCCTGAAATGCAAAAAAAATATAAAGCAGAAACAGGAAAAGATCTAAAAGTTCCAACAACTTGGAAAGAATATGCTGAGATGGCAAAATTCTTTAATGGTTGGGACTGGGACGGAGATGGTGAGTTAGAATATGGTTCAGCTGAAGTTATGAAAAAAGACGACTTAATGTTCGCAGCTTTTTTCAGCAGATCAGTTGCATATGCTAAAAATCCAAGAACTCCGGGTGGTTTCTTTTTTGATTTAGAAACTATGAAACCAAACATTAATAATCCAGGTTTCGTTGAAGCTTTAACTGATTGGGTTGAGGCTACTAAATATGTTCCTCCAGGGGGAACTAACTTTGGTCTAGGTGATGAAATTGGATCATTTGGTGGTGGACAAACTTTATTTAGTTTTTCATGGGATGATGCATTTATTGCAGCGATGCAAGATGACAGCCCTATTAAAAACAAAGTAGGTGCAGCTCCTCTTCCAGGTGCTAACAAAGTTTGGAACAGAGTTACAAATAGTTGGGAAAACCAATACAACCAAGCTCCTTACATTGTTTGGGGTTGGGCAGTTGGTGTTGCTAAGAAAAGTAAAGTAAAAGATATGGCGTTTGATTATCTTTGCTTCTTCTCAAATGGAGCAAATCACCAAGCTGACTTAGCAATTGGTAGATTTGGTGTTAACCCATTCAAAAACTCTGATTTCGATCCAAATATTTATATTAATAGTATGGGTTGGGATCCAGAGATCGCTAACAGTTATACACAAACACTTTTAGATATGGAGAAAAGTAAAAATAGAGTTTTCCCTCTAAGAGTTCCAGGTGTATTTGAGTTTACAAGTGCTGTCGCTACAGGAACTTCTAAAGCTTTAGCAGGACAATTATCTCCTCAGGAAGCATTAGACGAAGTTGCTAAAGAGTGGGAAGCAATTGTAAGTAGAGTAGGTAAAAAAGCAGTAAGAGATGCCTACGCTGTTGGTGTTAAAATGGAAGATAACCAACTATAATAATACTTAAATTATGTGGCCATTTATTAAAATGGCCACATATAAAAAAAATAATATAATCCAATTTTACAAATGAACTTTAAGCATAAATATTTCTTTTTGTTTCCAGGTCTATTTGTACTTATTGGAATTTTAATCTTTCCAATTATTTTTGTAGTTAGACTAAGTTTATCTGGATGGAATAGTTATAATCCAGGTTTAGATTTTATAGGTATAGAAAACTATATCCGTCTTTTTACAGATGACCCAAGATTTTGGGAATCTTTTTTTAGATTAAGTTTTTTGTCTGTTACAACAGTAATTCTTCAGTATGTGATTGGATTTGCTCTTGCACATATGGTTTGGAAAGACATCAAATTTAAAAGATTTTTTAGAGTTTTATTTTTAGTCCCAATGATGACAACCCCGGTTATCATGACCGTTATTTGGAGAACTTTTTTCCATGAATCATTAGGACCAGTTAATGATATTTTATCTAATTTTGGTTTATCTCCGAAATGGTTAACAGACCCAGCTTTAGCTAAATTTACAGTAATTATAGTTGAGGTTTGGCAGTGGACACCGTTTATGTTTTTACTTTTATTAGCGGGTTTATTGTCATTACCTAAAGAACCATTTTTGGCTGCTGCAATTGATGGAGCTAGTCCAGTTAGAAAGTTTATTTATGTAACTTTTCCACTAATGGCTCCCATATCAATTGGGGCAATAATTATAAGATTAATTGAGGCATCAAAGATTATGGACACTGTTTATGTTTTAACATCAGGTGGGCCAGGAACTTCAACTGAAACTTCGAGTTTTTACATTTTTATTAAAGGATTAAGGGAGTTTCAAATGGGATACGCGGCCTCGATGTCTTTTACATACCTAATTATCATGATCATAAGTTTAACAATTATTGCAAAGGTTTTAACTAAATTACTTTTAAAAGAATAAATAATGAGCAAGCTATATACATTTTTAAAATATTTTTTTATTGTCTTTTGGGCAGTGTTTGTTGTTGCTCCTTTTCTTTGGGCTCTGACAACATCTTTTAAAGATTTTCAATCTGTAAATGGAGGAGTTACTTACATACCATGGGTAGATTTTGAACCTAATTTAGAAGGTTGGAAAGTTTTGATAAAATCTCCAGCTAAAGGTGGAGTTGATATTGTAGAACCTTACTTTAATAGTTTATTTGTAACCTGTACTGCAAGTTTAATTAGTATTATTCTTGGGACATTGTCAGCTTATGCTTTATCAAGATATACTTTTAAAGCAGGCTTTGTAAAAAATAATGACATTACATTTTTCTTTATTTCTCAAAGAATTATGCCACCAATTGTTTTATCAATTCCATTTTTCTTATTTTTAAGTTCAATTAATTTATTAGATAGCCTCGTAGGATTGATTGTAGTTTATATTGTTTTACTGATGCCTATTGCAGTTTGGATTATGGTTGATTTCTTTAATAAAGTTCCAAGAGAAATTGATGAAACAGCTTTGATTGATGGATGTAATCCTTATCAAGCTTTCTTAAAAGTGGTGTTACCAAATTCTATACCAGGATTAATTGTTGCTGGCATGTTTTGTATTATTTTTGGATGGATAGATTTTTTCTTTGCGTTCATTTTAACTTTCACAGAAGTACAGTTATTACCAGTTAAAATTGTTGCGCTAAACTCATCGGTTACTCCGTGGTGGAGTTTGTCTGCATCTGCTCTGGTTTCAGTTGCACCATTGATTATAGTAGCTTTCATAGTTGAGAGATATCTATCTAAAGGAAATCTATCAGGAGCAATTAAATAATGAATTTAATTGCTAACAACTTAACTTATAAACCAAGTGAAGAGTATCACTTAAACGAAGTGTCCTTTAATTTTAAAGAGGGGAATTTATACACAATTCTTGGAAGAACTCTATCAGGTAAAACAACTTTATTAAAAACTATAGCTGGCCTTTTAACTCCAGATAGTGGGGTTATTGAATTTGATGGTAAGGATTTTTTAAAGGTTCCAGTTTGGAAAAGAAATGTAGCTATGGTTTATCAGCAATTTATTAATTATCCTCATTTAAATGTATTTGAAAATATTGCGTTTCCTTTGAAACAAAGAAAGATCGATAATGAAGAAATCAAAAATAAAGTAATGGAGTCTTTAAAATCAGTAGGGTTAGTTGGCTATGAAAACAGAAAAATTCAGGAGCTATCTGGTGGTCAGCAACAACGTGTCTCTCTAGCAAGATCATTAGTTAAAAATGCTAAAATATTATTGCTAGATGAACCTTTAGTTAATTTAGATTACAAATTGAGAGAACAGCTTAGAGAGGAATTTAAGAGTTTGTTTTCAAAGGGTTTAGCTGATGAAACTATTTTAATTTATTCTACTACAGACCCAAGAGAAACCATGGAATTAAATGGAGAAGTAATTGTTTTAGATGAGGGCAAAGTGCTACAAGTAGGTCCAGCAAAAGAAATATTTGAGAACCCAAGTTCTTTAAAAGTTGCTGAAATTTCTAACGATCCACCTATGAATATTATTGAAGCAGAAATATCTAATGATCAAATAAGATTTGAAGGTATTGAAATTAAAGCGCCCAATCATCTATCAAAATTAACAGATAGCGGGTTAAAGATTGGTTTAAGATCTTCAGATATCGAACTTAGTGAAAATGGTCATGAGTTTGAAGTTGAGCTTGCTGAAATTAGTGGTTCTGAAACTTTACTCCATTTAAAAAGAGGAACCATAAAAATTATTATTTCTATAGAAGAGGTTTTGAATTTTAAAATTCATGACAAGATAAAAATAGATTTTAAAATAGATAGAGCTTATGCCTTTGGTGCTAATGGTAAATTAGCATCCTCACCATTTGGAGGAAATAATGGCTAAAATTGATTTAAGCAATATCTTACATTCTTATAATCCCAATGATCCAAATCCAGTTTATGCATTAAATCCATTTTCGATGACCTGGGAGAATGGAAATAGATATGCAATCTTAGGTCCTTCTGGATGTGGAAAAACAACAATGTTAAATATTGTTTCTGGATTAGTAAGACCGTCAGCTGGAAAAATATTATTTGATGACAACGATGTTACAGATTTAAAAACAGAAGAAAGAAATATTGCTCAAGTTTTTCAGTTTCCAGTAATTTATAACACCATGACGGTTTTTGAAAATCTTGCTTTTCCGCTAAAGTGTAGAGATTTTTCAAAATCTAAAATAGATGAAAGAGTTAATTCTGTTGCAGAAACTTTAAATTTAAAATCTTTTTTAAACTCACCTGCAAGAAAATTAACAGCAGATCAAAAACAATTGATATCTTTAGGAAGAGGATTGGTAAGAGAAGATGTTGCAGCAGTTTTAATGGATGAGCCTTTGACCGTTATTGATCCTGATTTAAAATTTAGACTGAGAAGAAACCTAAAAGAAATAAACGAACAATATAAAACAACTTTAGTTTATGTAACACATGATCAAAATGAAGCCATGACATTTGCAGATAATATAATTGTGATGAGTGAAGGAGAAGTTGTGCAAACAGGTTCGCCCAAAGAATTGTTTGAAAGACCTAATACAACTTTTGTTGGTTATTTCATCGGCTCACCTGCTATGAATTTGTTTGATAGTGAAGCAACTTCAGAAAATACTGTTAAGATAAATAACACAACAATTAGGACAAATACAAACTTGTCTAATTTAAAAAGTAAAAATATAAAATTAGGAATTAGATCTGAGTTTATTAAAATTGCAAAAAATCAAAGCGAAAATCTTGTTGATGTTAATATTCAAAAGGTTGAAGATTTTGGTAATTATAAATTGATTACTGCAAGAATGGATAATTTTGAAATTAAATCTAAAGTTAATAGAGAAACTGAAATTTCAGGTGAAAAAATTAAACTTCATATACCAGCAGAAAAATGCTGTATTTATGAAAACAATAAGTTGATTTAACTTATAATTATATTTCCTAATCATTTAATATTTATTAAAGAAATTAAAAAATTCTTTCAATAAACCAATACAATCCAATAAAAGCTATTATTAGTGATAGAGGTTTTGTTATTATTTTATTGTACCAATTTTGTTTTTTAAACGGTAACGCTAGGATTAAATAAGCAATTAAAATTACAGCAATTTGTCCTAATTCCACTCCAATATTAAAAGATATCAAACTTGTTAAAAAAAGATATTCGGGCACTCCTATTTCTGTCAAAACTCCTGCAAAACCTAAGCCATGTAGAAGACCAAATATAAAAATTATAAATGGTCTTGCTTTGTTAATCTTGTTGGTAAATAAATTTTCAAAAGCTACATATGATATTGAAATAGCAATTATCGGCTCAACAACACTTGGTGAAATATTTATGATACCTAGCATACCAAGAATTAATGTTATTGAGTGAGCTATTGTGAAAATTGAAACTTGAAGAATTAGTGGTTTAAATTTTGTAGATAATAAAAATAAAGCTAAAACAAAAAGTATATGATCTAAGCCTTTGGGCAGAATATGTTCAAATCCAATAACAACATAGTCTGTAATAGTTTTAAAAACACTTGATTGATTTTTATTAATATTAAAGGTTGAAGAAAGATTGCTCTCAATTATTTCAGTATGTAGCTCACCTTGATCAATTGAATTAACACGGAGTATTAGCGACCCAAAGTTTTTATTCCAATGGAGTTTATATTTTTCGTCTTGCAAATTCTTAAAACTTATTTCAATGATGCTATCTCTTATAACTTCCAAATCTCCAATGGGAGGAATTGTTATTTTTTCAACTGTTCCAACATATTTGTTTAAGTCTTTAGTTAAATAAACTTCGTTATTGAAATTATCAAATTTTTCATAAAATTTTTCTAATAATTCTTCAGGATTTAATTTTCGATATTCATCGTATTTTTCAGATTGATCAGATTCTTTTGTATTCGAGTGTCCAGGTTCAATTCCTACAATAATAGCTTCAAGATTAACTTTTAAATTAAGTATTGCGTTAGTTGTTTTTTCACTTTTTGTTATGTCTAAATTTGCTATGTTAGGCCTAAGCTCATGAGCAAAAACAAAACTTATAAATGAAAAATAAATGATAATTCCTTTTAAAAATATATCTTTTAGAAAACGCATAATATTTTTTTTTATTGTAGTTTTTTTAAATTTTTTATCTAGCAAAGAACTAGTAGCACATGAATTATGGCTCGAAAAGAATACAAATAAAGATGACAAAACTTTAATAGATATTATGGTGGGTCAAAATTTTAATGGAACTCCTTTTGGTTTTTACAGTAAAGAAAAAGAAAAATTATATTTAGACAATAACAATATAATTAAAAATATTGAGCAAAGAGATGGAGATTTTCCAGCAATACAATTAAAACTTGATAAAAATTTTTTTAATGTAATTAATTATGAGACAATATATATTTTTTTAAAATATGATAATACTGAAACATTTGAAAACTTTGTCAAAGAACAAAATTTTTTAGATATTTTATCTAGCTACAACACAAACAAGTTACCAACAGAAAATTATAAAAGATTTTCAAAAATTTTAATCTCCAATTCTAATGATTTTTTTCAACAAAGTTCAAAATTAGATTTTGAATTAATCGCACTAAACTCACCCTTTGATAAAAGAAATGAGTTTTTTAAATTTAAACTGCTAAATAAAGGAAAACCTCTTGGAAATTTTCAGGTAAAAATTTTTACAAAAAATAAGAAAATTTTTAATCAGGAAATTATAAAAACGAAGCCAAATGGTGAAGGAGAAATAAGAATTTTGCCTGATAGAGCTTATTTGTTGAGTGCTGTTGATATTTTTAAACCAAACTTTATTCAAAATTTAAAGCTAAAGTCCGATTGGGTATCACATTGGGCAACTTTAGCTTTTTTCCCATCATACAATTATTAATTGAATAATTTATTTAATTACTACTTTTTTTCACGAAAAATATAGGTTTTTCAATTTTAATAGGTTTAGACTCTTTAGAATGATTATGATTAGATGCGCGACGGTTAATTAACTAAAAATAAATAGGAGAAATAATGGTTAAAGAAAAAAAATCATTGAAGAATAAAATTTCTTCAAGACGTAAGTTCTTTAAGGCCGCTGCTACAGCTGGTGCTGCAGCTGCAGCTACAGTTGCAATGCCGAATATTGCTACTGCAGGTGGTCACGCTACAGTATTAAAGATGCAAGCTGCATGGCCATCAGGTGCTAACATCTTTTTCGAAATGGCAACAGACTATGCGAAAATGGTTAGCGATATGTCAGGCGGCTCATTAAAAATTGATGTGCAACCAGTTGGAGCAGTTGTAAAAACTTCTGAAATTGGTCAAGCGGTTAGTTCTGGAGTAGTAGATATGGGTCACTGGGTGACTGCATACTGGTATGGAAAAAACCCTGCTGCATCACTTTTTGGAACAGGTCCTTCATACGGAATGTCATCTCAAGAAGTAATGGGATGGATGGAGTACGGTGGAGGAAGAGCATTATATGAAGAAGCTGTAAAAAGTGTGGGATTTAACTACACAGGTTTTTTCCATATGCCAATGCCTGCTCAGCCTTTTGGTTGGTTCAAAAAGAATGTAACTAAAGTATCTGATGTTAAAGGTATGAAGTATAGAACAGTTGGTCTTGCGACTAACGTTTTAACTGCTATGGGAATGGTTGTAAGACAGTTACCAGGTGGTGAAATCCAACCAGCGATGAAAACTGGTTTGATTGATGCTGCAGAGTTTAACAACCCTACATCAGACTCACAGTTTGGAATGCAAGATGTCTCTAAACACTATCACTTAGGAAGTTTCCACCAATCTCAGGAAATGTTTGAAGTGCCTATTAATACTAAGAGACTAAATAGCCTTTCACCTGAACATCAAGCTATCTTGAGAAATGCTGCTTATGCTGCAAACTCAGATAACTACTTTAAAGCATTGGTTAGATATTCAAGTGACCTTGCTAAGTTGATGAATGAGCATAAGGTTAATGTTTACCAAACGTCTGATGCTATCCTAGCTGAACAATTAAAAGGTTGGGACAAAGTTGTTGGAGAGTTTTCTGCTAAAGATGCTTTCTTCAAAAAAGTAGTAGACTCACAAAAAGCATACGCTAAGAGAACAATGAAGTATCTGTTGATGAATCAACCGAACTACAAATTAGCTTATGAAAATGAGTTTGGTCCAATTGAAAAAGTTAAAATCTAATTAACTTTTAAATAAATTTAAAGGGGGTTGAAAAACCCCCTTTTTTTTGCACGTATTTTAATATATTTCTTTGATATGAAGTCATTTATTCAATTTGCAGACACTCTCAGTACATCAATGGGGAAAGCTTTTTCTTGGTGTATCGTAGTTTTAATGGGAGGAACTGTTTATGAGGTAGTTATGGCTTACGTATTTAATTCGCCAACACTTTGGAACTTTGATTTTAGTATGCAGATGTATGGTGCAATTTTAATGATGTCTGGAGCTTATTGTTTAGCAACAGAGTCTCACGTGAGAGGTGATGTCATTTACAGGTTATTTAGTCAAAGAACACAGGCTTGGATTGATTTAGTTTTATATTTTATTTTCTTTTTTCCAGGAGTAATCGCGTTAGCTTTTTATGGATATGAATATGCTGCGCTTGCTTGGAAAATAAAAGAGACTAGCTGGAGCAGTCCTGCTCAAATTCAAATCTATATGGTTAAATCTATGATACCAGCAGCAGGTATTTTATTAATCATTCAAGGTGTTAGTGAAGTATTTAGATCTATTATTTGTATTCAAACAGGACAGTGGCCAGCAAGAATGGTTGTTGCTGAAGAAACAGAACAAGTTTTAATGAGAACAGCTCAAGAAGAGGACAAGAAGAATGTTATTTAGTTTAACAAATCCAGAAATTGCAATTTTGATGATGGGTATGTTCTTGTTTGCAGTTCTTTTAGGTTTCCCGATTGCTTTTACTTTAATGGCTATGGGGATTGGGTTTGGATATTTTGCCTATTACGATGCAACAATGATGGAGCACATTTTTGACAATCGTATATTCCAGTTGTTTGTTCAAAACACTTACACAGTAATGGATAACAATGTTCTTACTGCTGTACCTTTATTTTTATTTATGGGCTACCTTGTTGAAAGAGCGGGAATTGTAGCTAAATTATTTTTTGCAATTAGATTAGCAGCACACAGGCTTCCAGCATCAATGGCGGTAGCTGCATTAATTACTTGTACATTATTTTCGACAGCAACAGGAATTATTGGAGCAGTAGTAACTTTAATGGGACTGTTAGCTTGGCCAGCTATGGTTAAGGCAGGATATGATAAAAAATTTGCATCAGGAATTATTTGTGCTGGTGGATGTTTAGGAATTTTAATTCCACCGAGTATTATGCTTATTGTTTATTCGGTAATAGCCCAACTATCGCCCTTAAGACTTTTTGCAGCAGCAATATTTCCAGGTTTACTTTTAGCAGGTCTTTATATTGCGTATGCAGTATTTAGAGCATGGTTAAATCCATCGATAGCTCCTAGACCTCCAAAAGAAGATATCCCACCAACTGGTGAAATTCTTAAAGAAGTTTTGGTTTCTTTCGTTCCGCTTTTTGGTTTAATTATGCTTGTATTAGGAACAATTTTAGCAGGTATTGCAACTCCAGCAGAGGCAGCTGCAGCAGGAGCTTTTGGAGCAATACTTTTATCTTGGTTTTATAAAACTCTTAAATGGCAAAATTTTAAAGAGTCTGTGTTTTTAACAGCTAAGACTACCGCGATGATTATGTGGCTGTTTATTGGTTCCTGGACTTTTTCATCAGTGTTTTCTTATTTAGGGGGACACGAGGTATTTGAACACTTCTTTACTTCTATAAATATTACCACTTGGCAGTTTTTAATTATCACTCAAATAATTATTTTTCTTCTAGGATGGCCCTTAGAATGGACTGAAATTTTAATTATTTTTGTTCCAATTTTTTTACCATTGTTAGAAGTATTTGGAGTTAATCCATATTTCTTTGCAATGTTAATTGCTTTAAATTTACAAACATCGTTCTTAACCCCACCCATGGCTATGTCAGCCTACTATTTAAAAGGAGTTCAAAAGTCTAATGTTGAACTTATGGATATATTTAGAGGGATAATGCCATTTTTAGGTATTGTAATATTTGCAATGTTTTTAATGTATATGTTCCCAGGAATTGCACTTTGGTTACCAGAAACTTTATTTGCACAATAAAAAAAAATGACAGATGTTTTTTCATTAAAAGTTGAAGAACTTGCTTCAAAAATTAAAGATGCACAAATTACATCAGTAGATTTGTGCCAAATTTATATTGATAGAGTAAATAAATTTGAAAAAGATGTAAAAGCATGGGCTCATTTAGATAAAAAACTTTTATTAGAAAAAGCAGCAGAGGCTGATGAGCACAGAAAGTCAGGCAAACCTCTTGGACCACTCCATGGTATTCCTGTTGCAGTAAAAGATATTGTTGGAACTGTTGATATGCCTACAGAATGTGGGACATCAATTAGAAAAGGTAAATCATATTCTCAAAATGCTGAAATAGTTGATCTATTAATATCTGCTGGTGCAATTATAATGGGTAAAACAGCAACATCGGAATTGGCATTTTTAGGCCCTTCAAAAACTACAAATCCACATGATTATTCTAGAACTCCGGGTGGATCATCTAGTGGATCTGCTGCTGCTGTAGCTTCTTTCATGGCTCCGCTTGCAATTGGTTCTCAAACAGGAGGTTCAGTTATAAGACCAGCATCATATTGTGGGGTTGTTGGTTATAAGCCTAGTTATGGTTTGATAAGCAGATATGGCGTTCTAAAGACATCTGAAAAATTAGATCATATTGGTGTTTTTGGAAGATCAGTAGAAGATGTTGCACTTCTTGCTAAAATATTAATCAAAAAAGATAATTATGATACAGCAACAGTTCATTACTCTAGTGATGAAATGTTAGCAGAAACAAAAAAAGGACCTTTGTTTGATCCTAAATTTATTTTTTACAAAACTGATCATTGGAAGCTTCTTGGAAAAAAATCAAGAGAAGCATTTGAATACTTTATAAAATCTTTCAAAAATAATATCGAAGTTTTCGATACACCCTCGTACTTTAAAGATATTCATAAATACCATCAAATAATTCATGAGACAGATTTAGCTAATAATTTTTCACTTTATTATAAAAAGTATAAGAAAAAATTATCTAAGTATATGCAAGATGCAATTTCCAAAGGTAACAAACATTCTGCAAAAGAATATGCAGAAGCCATAGATTTTATGAAAAGAAGTTATGAATCTTATAAAGAAGTTTTTGAGGATTATCATGGAGTTTTATCCCCATCGAGTCCTGGAGTAGCATTGAAAGGTTTAAAAAGCACAGGAACAGCAGAATTTAATAAAGTTTGGTCTTATTTAGGTACGCCTTGTATATCATTACCTATACTTCAAGGTGAAAACAATTTACCTCTGGGTGTACAATTAATTGGTGCAAAATACGATGATCAAAGATTTTTAGGTGTTGCTAATTGGTTAGAAAAGGAATGTAATAATTAAATGCAAAAATTTACAACATTTTTAGGTTCTTTTCTTGCAATTGCTTTTTTAGTAGGACTTGCAACAACGTTAACTAGATCATCGATGATTGGATTTTTTGATGTTCTTCCTGTTTATATTTTAATGGGAGCAGCAATTTTTATGATGGTTTACGAAGCGTTCTTCGATAAAAAATAATTTTCCTAATATACAATTGTCTAGTCAAAATAAAAATTTATTAGCTTTCTCTCTTTTATTTATTCAACCAATATTTATGGCATCTAATTTAATTGTTGCCAGAGGTGGTGTTGAGTTTGTGCCCCCAATTTCATTAGCTTTTTGGAGGTGGACGTTTGTATTTTTACTTCTCTTACCTTTCACGTATTCATCTTTAAAAAAGAATTTCAAAGTTATTAAAAATGAATACTCAAAATTATTTTTTCTAGGAGCAATGGGATGTGGAGTTTGTGGGGCTTTTCCTTTTTTAGCGGGTAAAACGACTACCGTCACCAATATGGGAATTATTTATACTTCATCTCCTATTTTTATAATTATAATTTCTGCAATATTTTTTAAAGAGAAAATTAATTTATTAAAAATTATTGGTTTGATTTCGTGTTTAGTTGGAGTTTTAGCAATTATTATTAAAGGAGATTTAAATTTACTTTTAAATTTAACTTTTACCATTGGTGATTTATGGATGTTGGCAGCTGCGATAGGTTGGGCTTTATATTCGATATATTTATTTTACTGGAAATCTCAATTATCGATTTTTACTAGATTTTCCATGATATCTTTGTTTGGCGCAGTAAGTTTATTTCCATTTTATTTAGCAGAAGAAATTTATTTTGAACAAACCATATTTAATTTTGATTTTTTATTGTGGACTATATTTGCAGCAGTTTCTCCAGGAATTATAGCATTTACATTGTATACTAAGGCTCAAGAAAGTTTAGGAGCTTCCCTTACTGGTTTTACTTTATATGTATTTACTATCTATGCAGCAATTTACGGATTTATATTGTTTGATGAAAATTTAGAAACATTTCATTATATTGGTACTATACTTGTTTTTGTTGGAGTTTACTTAGCAAAGAAAAATTATGATACCAAAACCTAGGAAATTAATTTTGCAAATTATATTTTGGATCTTAGTTATATATTTTATTTTACTAGCTTATCTTTTTATATTTCAAAGAAATCTAATGTATCATCCTAAGGAAAATAATTATTCAGGAGATAAAATAGATGTAGAAGTAGAAAAAGTTCAAATTCAAACAGCAGATAATATTAGCCTTTTAGGATGGTTTCATAAAAAAGATTTGAAAAAATTTAAAACAATTGTTTTTTTTCATGGAAATGCAGGAAACTTAGAAAATAGAATTCATAAATTAAATCATTTTAAAAATATGGATGTAAATTTTTTAATCATTGCTTGGCGTGGATTTAGTGGAAATTTAGGAAAACCATCTGAAAATGCTTTATATGAGGATGGAAAAAGCGCAATTAACTGGCTTAAAAATAAAGGTTTGAGTGACAGTGATTTAATCATTTATGGAGAGTCACTTGGCACAGGAATTGCAACTGAGGTTTCTCAAAATAAAAAATATGCTGGTTTAATTTTGGAAACACCTTTCACTTCAATGATTGCTGCAGCTAAGAATTTTTATCCATACATTCCTGTCTCTCTAATATTGAAAGATAAATATAAAAATGATGAAAAAATAAAAAATATTAATATTCCAGTTTTAGTTATGCATGGCGAAAAAGATCAAATTGTTCCTTTTTCTATGGGAAAGAAGATGTTTGATTTAGCAAATGATCCAAAGTCCTCTTATTTTACCAAACATGACGATCATATGATGGAATTTGATAATAATATGGTTTTCCAACTAGGTTCATTTATAAAAAGTTTAAATTAAGCCACAATCAAAACAATTTTATTCCAAAAATTCAAATTAATTTCTAACCATGAGGAAATTATTCATTTATATTTTTTTGACTTTTCTTATTTCAGGAACTTCTTTTTCTAAAGAAAATTTGTCTTCAATTGAAAATTTATTTTTTATTGATCAAATGAACTCGCATGATGAAAATTTTGCTTTGTATTTTAAACCAAGAGAAAAGGCTATATTAGCAAAAGGTGAAGTAAGTAATTACATCAATGATTACCCTAAAGATCTCTATATATATGATTATAAAACAGAAGTATCATCACCATTGATTTCTTATGAATGGTTTCCAAGAAAAGCAAAAAATTTTTTGAAGGAATATAATTTTCCAGTTTTTCCAGATGATTTTGCTTATTATCTATTAAAGGATAACAAAACATTGATAATGATTAGTGCTGTTAAAAGTTTAAAAGTAAATTTCAAATACGATATTGTTGAAAAGAAATTAGATCTATTTCCAACTAATGGAAAGTTTGATTTCATTATTTCCTCTATTGCAAAGGACTGCGGACACTACAAATTTAAGGATAATTATAGATGTAGTTTCTATAAACCTTTAATATCTAGTAATTTAATTAAGTAATTTGTGTAAACGCATCAGCAAATTTTTCAGCTTCAAAAATTTGCAGATCATCTTCCTTTTCACCTAAACCAAGTGCAATAATTGGTATTTTATACTTTTTAGCTACAGCCAGAAGTATTCCCCCCTTAGCTGTTCCATCTAATTTTGTCATTACTAAGCCTGTAATTGGGATAATTTTATTAAATTCTTCAACTTGATTTAAAACGTTTTGACCTGAAGTTGCATCTAAAACTAAAATCACATCATGAGGTGCACTTTCATCTATTTTTTTTGTAACGTTTGCTATTTTTTTATATTCTTCCATTAGGTTTTTTTTATTTTGCAGTCTTCCAGCAGTATCAATTAAAACTTGATTAAAATTGTTTGATATAGAAGTTTCTATTGCCTTATAGGCTACAGATGCAGGATCAGATCCTTGTGAAGATTTTGTAATTTCAACATTAATTTTTTTTGCCCAATTTTCTAATTGCTCTATAGCAGCAGCTCTAAATGTATCTGATGCTGCCAACATAACTTTATTTCCATTTTCTTTTAATATTTTACTAATTTTACCAATAGTTGTTGTTTTACCAACGCCGTTAACTCCAGAAACTAAAATGGCATTAAGTTTTTCTTTATTTTTAAAAAATTCGTTATTTTCTAGAGGTTTCATAACTGAGATAATATAGTCTTTAAGAATATTATTTATCTCAGCAGTTAAATCTTTGTTTGGATCTATTTTTGTTTTTGAGATTATTTCTCTAATTTCTGAGGCAGAAGCTACCCCAACATCTGATTGAATTAAATAATCTTCAATTCTGTCTAAAGTTTTGTCATCAATTTCTTTTTTGACAACTATATCTCTTAGGCCCGATGTAAAAGCTGAAGCACTTTTTTTAAATCCTGATTTAAATTTTTCGAAAATACCCATTAAATTTCTATATCGATTTCTTTTATATCAGAAACAGGACCTTTCATGTGGATACTATTTTTTTCATCTATAGATATCGTCAATCTTCCAGTAGAAAATTCGATGTTAACTTTATCGCTAGCAAGTCCTGCCTGCTTAGCAGCAAAGGCAGTAGCACAAGCTGCAGTTCCACATGCTTTTGTCAAACCAGCTCCTCTTTCCCAAACTTTTACCTTTATTAACTCTTTATTTATTATTGTAGCTATTGTGACATTACATTTTTCTGGAAACAGTTTGTGGTTTTCTATTTCTGGGCCAATTTTTTCTATTTCGAATTGTTCGTTGTCTTTTACAAAAAAAATTATATGAGGATTTCCCACATTAACAGCCGTTCCTCCAAAAAATTCATTATTATTTGAATCAACAATTTTAATATTTAAGTTTTTAGTTTCTAATTCTTCAGATAATGGAATTTCATTCCATTTAGTTCTGCCCAAACCAATTTCAGTAGATACTAATTTTTCTCCTAAAATATGAGATTTTAAATGGCCAGATAAAGTTGTTAATATAATTGTGTCTTTATTTTTTTCTTTTCCTAATAGCTCAGCCACACACCTTGTGCCATTTCCACATGCACCAGAAACCCCACCATCAGAGTTAAAAAATTTTATTGAAGCATCGTAATTTTGGTCTTTATTAATTAATATAAGTTGGTCGCATCCTATAAAGTTTCTGTCACAAATTTTAATTATTTGGTCTTTCGTAAGATTTGTAACTTTTTCTCTATTATCAATAATTACAAAATCATTGCCTAAACCGTCCATTTTATATGCTTTAATATTCATAATTAGATATTTAACTTATTTATTGACTTTTTGAACCTCTATTATAGGTTGTTGCCGTTTCCGCAAAAACATTAACTTTGCGGTGTCTTTGGAAACAAAGAGATCGACACTAGTCAGCGAGAGTTCGCCCACTAGTGCGTTACTGCTATGCGTAACAAAAAAATATATGTTTGAAAACTTAACAAATAAATTTGAAGAAATTTTTTCTTCTTTAAAAAAAGCACCCTCTCTGAATGAAGCTCAGGTAGATGAGGGCTTGAGAAGTATTAGGCAAGCATTGCTTGAGGCAGATGTTTCTTTAGATGTTGCAAAAGAATTTGTTGAAAACGTAAAACCTAAAGCTTTAGGACAAGAAATCATAAGATCAACTTCTCCTGGAGACATGGTTGTAAAAATTGTCTACGATGAGCTAGTAAACTTATTAGGTTCTAGCAATGCAGATATAAATTTAAATGCTGTACCACCAGTTCCTATGATGATGGTTGGTTTGCAGGGTTCGGGTAAGACAACTTCTACTGCAAAATTAGCTAAATATTTAGAAGATAACAAAAAGAAAAAAGTGATGATGGTCAGTTTGGATATTTATAGGCCAGCAGCACAAGAACAGCTTAGATCTTTAGGTGAACAGAATAATATTTTGACACTTCCAATTATTGAAGGTCAACAACCAACTGATATTTGCCAAAGAGCCATGAGTGCAGCAAATCTAAATGGAGCAGATATAATTTTGTTTGATACAGCTGGGAGAACTCAAATTGATTTACAAATGATGAGCGAGATCAAACAAATTGAGAGCATTATTAATCCAGCAGAAACTTTTCTTGTAGCGGACTCCCTTACAGGTCAAGTTGCTGCTTCAGTTGCAAAAGAATTCAAAAATACAGTTAACTTATCTGGAATAATCTTAACTAGAGCTGACGGTGATGCGAGAGGTGGAGCTGCCGTGAGTATGAAATATGTATCAAATGTTCCTATAAAATTTTTGGGTATAGGGGAAAAAATAGAGAATTTTGAGGTATTTCATCCAGATAGAATAGCAAATAGAATTTTAGGAATGGGAGACATTGTTTCCCTTGTAGAAAAAGCTGCACAAGATTTAGGTGAAGAGAACATTAAAAAAGCTGAAGAAAATTTAAAAAAGGGTCAATTCTCTATGGAAGATTACCTTTCTCAATTAAGACAAATGAAAAAAATGGGAGGCATTGAGGGGATCATGTCTTTTATGCCCGGAGTATCTAAAATTAAATCTCAAATGGATTCAGCAGGGATTGACGAAAGTATTATAACAAAAAACGAAGCTATCATTTTATCAATGACAAAAAAAGAGAGAGAGAATCCAAAAGTAATTGATGGTTCAAGAAAAAAAAGAATTGCTAATGGCTCTGGCACAGATCCAGCCACTATCAATAAATTGCTTAAGCAATTTAAAATGATGTCTGAAATGATGAAAAAGATGTCAAAAGGAAATCTGAAAGGTATGTCTGATCAAGGGATACCACCAGAGCTATTTAATAAACTAAAATAATAAAATAAGGAGAACAAATGTTAAAACTTAGATTATCAAGGGGAGGCTCTAAAAAGAGACCAGTTTACAAAGTTGTTGTAGCTGACAGTCGTTTCCCAAGAGATGGAAGATTTATAGAAAAAGTTGGTTTTTTTAACCCACTACTTCCTAAAGATAAAAAAGAAAGAGTAGGTCTTGAAGCTGAAAGAATTAAATATTGGCTAGGTCAAGGCGCTAAACCAACAACAAGAGTTGCAAGAATTTTAGGTGAAAATGATTTAATCCCTATGCCAGCAGCTGGAAATAATCCAAATAAAGCTGTTCCTAAAAAAGAAAGAAATAAAAAAGAGGAAGATGGTGCAGAAGCTCCTAAAGCTCCTAAAGCAGAAGCAGCTCGAGCAGCAGAAGCTCCAAAGGAAGAAGCTCCTAAAGCAGAAGCAGCTCCAGCAGCAGAAGCTCCAAAGGAAGAAGCTCCTAAAGCAGAAGCAGCTCCAGCAGCAGAAGCTCCAGCTGAGGAAAAAAAATAAACTGAGGAAAGTATATGTGGCAAGCTCAAGTGTTTACACTTTATCCAGATATTTTTCCTGGTCCTTTGTCTAAAGGTCTGTATGGAAAAGCAATGTCTAAAAATATTTGGAATTTAAAAGTGGTAAACATTAGAGATGCTGCTGAGGATAAACATAAAACTGTAGATGATACTCCATATGGAGGTGGTTCTGGTATGTTGATGAAGGCAGATGTATTAGCTAAATCATTAGATCAAAATAAAAATGAAGGAGAAAAAATATTATATTTATCTCCTAGAGGAAAAAAATTTGATCAAAATTATGCTAAAGAATTATCGAAGGAAAAATCGGTTTCGATAATTTGTGGACACTTCGAAGGAGTTGATGAAAGAGTGTTAAGCACAAGAAATATAGAAGAAGTTAGTATTGGAGACTTTATTTTATCAGGAGGAGAGTCAGCAGCATTTGTGGTGATTGATAGTATTTTGAGACTTTTACCTGGTGTTCTGGGAAATGAGAATTCTACGGTAAACGAAAGTTTTGAAAATGGATTATTAGAGTATCCTCAGTTCACAAAACCTCAAATTTGGGAGGAAAAAGCTGTTCCAGAAGTACTTTTGTCAGGAGATCACAGCAAAATTAAACACTGGCGTTTATCTCAATCTGAGGCTATAACACGCGTCCGAAGACCAGATTTATGGGAAAAATATAAGAAGAATTAATTTGATAAATATAACTATGAAAACAATTGAAGAGATAAATCAACATAACGTTAAAAAAATACTTTCAGAAAAAAAGATACCTGAATTCTACCCTGGAGATGTAGTTAAAGTAGGTGTTAGAATTACAGAGGGAAAAAAAGAGAGAATTCAATATTTTGAAGGCGTTTGTATTGCAAAAAAAAGCAGAGATTTAAACTCGTCTTTCACAGTTAGAAAAATTTCTTTTGGTGAAGGTGTTGAAAGAACATTTCCACTTTATGGAACTCTAATTGACTCAATTAAAGTTATTAGATCAGGAAAAGTAAGAAGAGCAAAATTATACTATCTGAGAGATAGAACAGGTAAATCAGCAAGGATTGCAGAAAAAATCAGAAAAAAAATTGGTATTGATGTTGATGCAAAACCTGAAACAGTTACTGAAGAAAACGTAGCACCACCAACAGAAGCTCCAAAGGAAGAGGCTCCTAAAGTAGAAGCAGCACCAGCTGCAGAAGCTCCAAAAGAAGAAGCCCCTAAGACAGAAGAAGCTACTGCCGAACAATCAACAGAAAGTACTTCAGAAAAAAAATAATTTTTTTTCAATGTCCACTACTCTTTACGATAAAATTTGGAATGATCATTTAGTAGATCAGCAAGAAGATGGAACAGCTTTATTGTTTGTCGATAGACACTTAATTCATGAAGTTACTAGTCCACAAGCTTTTGAAGGTTTAAGAAATTCAAATAGAAAAGTTCGTCATCCTAATTTAACTTTAGCTGTTGCTGATCATAATGTTCCAACGACAGATAGAACCAAAGGGATAGCAGATCAGGAATCTAAAATACAAGTCGATACATTAGAATCAAATTGTAAGGAATTTGGTGTACAGCTTTTTGGTATGGATGATAAACGACAAGGAATTGTTCATATTATTGGACCAGAACAAGGTTTTACTCAACCAGGAACAGTTATTGTATGTGGAGATAGTCATACCGCAACTCATGGTGCTTTTGGATCATTAGCTTTTGGTATTGGAACATCTGAAGTTGAACATGTTTTAGCAACGCAAACACTCGTTCAAAAGAAAGCAAAAAATTTTAGAATTAATGTTAATGGAACACTTCCATTAGGAGTAACATCTAAAGATGTAATACTTCAAATCATCGGAAAGATTGGTACTGCAGGAGGAACAGGTTGTGTAGTTGAATATGCTGGAGATTTAATAAGATCTTTGAGTGTTGAACAGAGAATGACTATTTGCAATATGACCATTGAGGGTGGTGCAAGAGCTGGATTAATTGCTCCAGATGAAAAAATATTTGAATATTTAAAAGGTAAACCCATGTCTCCAAAAGGAGAAAATTGGGAAAAGGCTTTGGAATATTGGAACAGTTTGAAAACAGATGCTGATGCAAGTTTTGATAAAGAAATAAATCTTAATGCAAATGATATTTTACCAATGATTACTTGGGGGACTTCACCTCAAGATGTAATTACAATCGATGGAAAAGTACCAAATCCTCAAAATGAAAAAGATGAGGATAAAAAGAACTCAATTGAAAGAGCACTAAAATATATGGGATTAACACCTGATATGGCAGCAACTGACATCAAGATAGATAAAGTATTTATTGGAAGCTGTACAAACGGAAGAATTGAAGATTTAAGGGAAGCTGCCAAAATCTTAAAGGACAAAAAAATATCATCTCATGTAAATGCTATTGTAGTTCCCGGGTCAGGATTAGTTAAAGAACAAGCTGAGCAAGAAGGTTTAGATAAAATATTTGTAAATTCAGGATTTGAATGGAGAGAGCCAGGCTGTTCTATGTGTTTAGCAATGAATGCAGATAAATTAAAACCAGAGGAAAGATGTGCATCTACTTCAAACAGAAACTTTGAAGGAAGACAGGGAAGAGGCGGCAGAACGCATCTAGTAAGCCCTGGGATGGCAGCTGCAGCTGCAATCTCTGGTAATTTAGATGATGTAAGAAAGTATCAAAATTAAATGCAAAAATTTAATACATTAAAAAGTATTCCAGCTTATTTACCAATCGTAAATATCGATACAGATATGATTATTCCTAAGCAATTTTTAAAAACAATAAAAAGAACTGGACTTGGAAAAAATTTGTTTTTTGAAATGAGATATGACGATAATGGAAAAGAAATTAATGATTTTGTATTAAATCAGGAACCATTTAATAACTCAAAAATTTTAATTGCAGGAAACAATTTTGGATGTGGTTCATCAAGAGAGCATGCTCCATGGGCATTGTTAGATTTTGGAATTACTTGTGTAATTAGTTCAAGTTATGCTGATATTTTTTATAGTAATTGTTTTAAAAATGGAATTTTACCAATAATTCTTGAAGAAGAAAAAATAAAAGAACTTTCTGAATATGCAAATAGAAAAGAAGAAATTTCTGTAGATTTAAATGATCAAAAAATTATTTACGGAAACAATGAAATTAAATTTGAAATAGATCCATTTAAGAAAAAATGTTTGTTAGAAGGATTAGATGACATTGCTCTTTCTTTAAAAAAATCTGATAAAATTCAAAATTTTGAAAATCAGTTAAAAGATAAAAAACCTTGGGTTTTTAATGATTAAAGTAAAAAAAAGAAAAATTCTATTATTACCAGGTGATGGTATTGGACCTGAGGTAATTGGAGAAGTTAGAAAAATAATTAATTGGTTCAATGATAAAAAATCTTTAGACTTTGAAATAGATGAAGATCTTGCAGGTGGATGTTCTTACGATAAACATGGTACACCTATAACAGATGAAGTTTTTTATAAAGCTTTAGAGAGTGAAGTTGTTATGCTCGGTGCAGTTGGAGGACCTAAGTGGGATAATATTGAGTTTTCAAAAAAACCGGAGAGAGCTTTATTAAAATTAAGAAAAGAATTAAAATTATTTGCAAATTTGAGACCTGCCATATGTTTTGAACAGTTAGTTGGTGCATCAACACTTAAACCAGAAGTAGTTTCGGGTTTAGATATAATGATTGTAAGAGAATTAACAGGTGGAATTTATTTTGGTGAACCAAGAGGTATTAAACCAATAGAAAATGGTGAAAGAAAAGGAATAAATACTCACACTTATACCACTGGTGAAATTACTAGAGTTGCAAGAGTTGCCTTTGATCTTGCTCGAAAAAGATCAAATAAAGTTACATCTTGTGAGAAATCTAATGTAATGGAAGCTGGACAACTATGGAAAGAAGAAGTTCAGGAACTTCATGAAAAAGAATACAAAGATGTTGAGCTAAGTCACATGCTTGCAGATAACTGTGCAATGCAATTACTTAGAAATCCAAAACAATTTGATGTAATTGTTACTGATAATTTATTTGGTGATATGCTTTCAGATCAAGCTTCAATGTTAACAGGATCTCTAGGGTTATTACCTTCAGCATCCTTAGGTGCAAAAAATAAAGATGGTGAAATGAGAGCAATGTATGAACCTATACATGGTTCAGCTCCTGATATTGCAGGAAAAGGGCTAGCAAATCCAATCGCAACAGTATTAAGTTTTGCAATGGCTTTAAGATATTCTTTAGATCTTGATAATGAAGCTGATGCTTTAGAAAATGCTGTACAAGCTGTATTAAATGACGGTCTAAGAACGAAAGATATCCTTTCTGAGGGCATGAAAGAAGTATCTACCTCGCAAATGGGCGATGCGATAATTTCAAAATTGCAATAAATCTCTAAGTATTCTAAGCTTTTTAAATGCCAAGTTATTCTGCACCTGTCAAAGATATGATGTTTCTCTATGAAAAATTAAGAGATAACAAAAATTATAATGATCTTGAAAGATATAATGAAGTCAGCTCAGATTTGGTTAAAGATATTTTAGAAGAAGCAGCTAAAATCAATCAAAATTTAATTTTACCACTTGCTAAAGCAGGCGATGAAAATCCAGCAATTTTAGAAAATGGTGTAGTTAGAACACCACCAGGATACAAAGAAGCTTATCAGAAATATATTGAGGATGGATGGACTTCATTGTCATGCGATCCAAAATATGGTGGTCAAGGAATGCCAAAAACAGTTAGTGCTTTTTTTGACGAAATGCTGTCTTCAGCTAGTTTATCTTTTAAACTTTATAGTGAATTAAGTATTGGAGCATACAATTGTATTAATCATCACGCTACTGATGAAATAAAAGATAAATATTTACCTAAAATTGTAGAAGGTAAATGGAGTGGCACGATGTGCTTAACAGAACCTGTTTGTGGTACCGATTTAGGTTTACTTAAAACAAAAGCAGTTAGTCAATCCGATGGAACTTATAAAATAACTGGCCAAAAAATTTTTATCACATCAGGTGATCATGACTTAACAGAAAACATTGTTCATTTAGTCTTAGCAAGATCTACTGACTCACCTACAGGAACAAAAGGAATAAGTTTATTTTTAGTACCCAAGTTTTTAGTAAATCAAGATGGATCGGTTGGACAAAGAAATGGTATTTCAACAGGATCTATTGAAACAAAAATGGGAATTAAAGGTTCGGCAACTTGTGTCTTAAACTTTGATGATGCAACAGGATACATGATTGGTCCTAAGGACAAAGGTTTAAATGCAATGTTTACCATGATGAATCTTGAGAGAATTGTAGTTGGTATTCAGGGATTGGGTATTTCAGAAATTGCTTACCAAAATTCACTTGCTTATGCAAAAGAGAGAAAACAAGGAAAAACTAATAATTCTAAATCTACAAATGGTGCAGATTTTATTATTGACCATGCAGACATAAGAAGAACTTTATTAAACATGAAATCAATAATTGAGGGAGAAAGAGCTTTATGCTTTTGGCTGTCTCAACAAACTGAAGTTAGTCTTCATCATCCAGATGAAAAAATTAAACAGGAAGCTTCTGATTATGTTTCTTTGATGACACCTGTAGTTAAATCTTTATTTACTGATTTAGCTATGGAGATTACGAGCGATGCTATGCAGATTCATGGAGGGTACGGTTATACCAAAGACCAAGGTATTGAACAGTTATACAGAGATAACAGAATTACACCGATATACGAAGGAACTAATTCAGTTCAAGCTGCTGATTTAGTATTTAGAAAATTAATTAATAGAAATGGTGATGTAATTTCTAAATTTTTAGAAATGATAAAATCTGAATGTGAAAACAAACATGAAAAGGTAAAATCTTTTACAAAAGATCTTACATATTATCTTGATATTTTATCAAAGTTCACTGGTTGGATTGTAGATAAAAGTAAAATAGAAAAAGATGATGTTTCTGCAGCTGCAAATGATTATTTAAAAACACTTGGTTATATTTCGATTGCTTTTTCATGGATAAAAATCTTAGAAATCAGTTTTAAAGATTATGAAGAAAATAAAGAGTTTTATTCAGACAAAATTAATACAGCTACATTCTACTTTGAAAAAGTGCTACCAAGAGCAGAATATCATTATAAATCTGCAGTTTCAGGTAGCTCAAATATAATGAAATTTAAATTTAATTAATAATGAATCATTACGATATTAATCTGGATAGAAATAATGCAAATTATGTTCCATTAACACCACTAACATTTTTACAAAGAGCCAAAGATGTTTATCCTGATTATGAGGCTATAGTTTATGAGGATAGAAGCTATACTTGGAATGAAGTTTATAAAAGAGCAGTAAAATTTGCCAGTGCACTTTCTAAAATTGGTATTCAAAAAGGAGACACAGTATCTTTTTTAGCTTTTAATACTCCTGAAATTTTTGAGGCACACTACTCAGTTCCAATGACAGGAGCAGTTTTAAACACAATAAATATAAGATTAGATGCCAATACAATTAATTATATTTTAAATCATAGTGATGCGAAGGTATTAGTTGTAGATAGACAATTACATGTAGAAGTAAAAAAAGCTTTAAAAAATTTAAATAAAAAAATCACTGTTATAGATATTAACGACAAACATGCTGATCAATCGAAATTGGAAAAAATTGGAGATTTAGAATACGAAAGTTTTTTAAATACTGGAGATGAAAATTTTGATTGGAAAATGCCTGATGATGAATGGCAGGCAATATCTTTAAGTTATACTTCAGGTACAACTGGCAATCCTAAAGGGGTTGTGTACCATCATAGAGGAGCATACTTGATGTCTACAGGAAGTTCGGTTGCCTGGAACATGCCTAATCGTTTAAACTTTTTAACAGTTGTGCCTATGTTTCATTGTAATGGCTGGTGCTATCCATGGACAGTTCCAATGTTAAATGGAAGAACAATTTGCTTAAGAAACATTGATGTAAAGAAAATTTTTGAACTTATTGATAAATATGACATTACTCATTTTGGAGGAGCACCAATAATTTTAAATATGATAACAGGAGCTCCCGAAAGCGATAGAAAAAAATTAAAGCATAAAGTTTATGTCTTAACTGCTGGAGCACCTCCACCGAGTATTATTTTTAAAAAGATGAAATCACTTGGGTTTGAGGTTATGCATGTATATGGTCTTACAGAAACATATGGTCATGTTACACAATGTGCATGGAATGATGGATGGAATGATTTAGATGAGGATAAACAAAATGAGATTAAAGCAAGACAAGGAGTAAGGTATCCTAACACAGAAGGAGTAACCGTTTTAGACCCAGAGACGATGAAAGAAGTTCCTAAAGATGGAAAAACTATCGGAGAGATCATGATTAGAGGAAATGTAGTAATGAAAGGTTACTTTAAAGATAAAGAAGCTACTGACAAAGCAATGAAAGATGGATGGTTTCATAGTGGTGACTTGGCAGTTATGTTTCCTGATGGATATGTAAAAATTCAAGATAGATCTAAGGATATTATTATTTCAGGGGGAGAAAACATTTCATCAATAGAAATTGAAAATACATTATCTAAACATCCTTCAGTTTCAATAGCTGCAGTAGTTGCAAAACCAGATGATAAATGGGGAGAAGTACCCTGTGCTTTCATCGAAATGGTTCAAGATAAGCCTGTTACTGAAAATGAATTAATTGATTTTTGTAAGGAAACTTTGGCTGGATTTAAAGTTCCCAAAAAGGTTGTTTTTTGTGAACTACCTAAGACATCAACTGGGAAAATACAGAAGTTTGAACTTAGAAAAAAAGTTTAGGAATCTAATTGATATTTGAAATCGAAAATAAAAGTATTTTTGCTTCAGACAATGGCAAAGGTATAGATAAAAACAAAGATACCATTATTTTTCTTCATGGGAGTGGCTTATCTCATATTGTTTGGTCATTAAGTGAGCAATTTTTTTCAAATAATAATTTCAATGTATTATCTATTGATTTACCAGGACATGGAAATTCTGAGGGGCCATGTTTAAAAACTATTGAGGAAATAGCAGAATGGTTGGAACTTGTATTTGATGCCTTAGATCTTCAAAATTTAATTTTAGTTGGTCACTCACAGGGATGTTTAGAAATACTTGAGTATTCTCATAGATACAAAGATAGACTAAAAAAAATAGTCTTTGTAGGTGGATCTAATAAAATGCCTGTTCATCCTGATTTAATTGAGCTTGCAGAAAATGGAGATTCTGATGCAGTAAAGTTAATGATGAAGTGGGGATATGAAGGCTCAAAAAAATTTATAGGTGGAAATCCAGTTGAAAGAATTATTCAATCTCCAAAAGATATTAGTGAAATACTTGCTATAGATCTTATAGCTTGTAATAATTATAAAAATGGTTCAACCGCAGCCAGATCCATCGAAGTTCCAACTATGTTTGTTTTTGGTTCTTTAGATAAAATGGTTAATTTAGAATCTGGTAAAAAATTTTCTCAATTGATTAAAAATCCAACTATTCATGTAATTGAAGGATGTGGACATATGATTATGATTGAAAAAGCATTTGAAATGCGGGACAAGGTTTTAGAATTTTTAAATAAATGAAAAATTATTCAATAGCAAAATCTAGAAGACTTAGAAGTTCACCTTATACTTCAAGAATAGAAAAACAAGGTGTAACGGCTTATACAATCTATAATCATATGTTGTTACCTGCAGCGTTTGGATCTATAGAAGATTCTTATCATCATTTAAAAGAACATGTTCAGATTTGGGATGTTGCAGCAGAAAGGCAAGTTGAAATTTCAGGAAAAGACTCAGCTAAATTAGTTCAATTAATGACTTGTAGAGATTTATCTAAATCTAAAGATGGTAGATGTTATTATTGTCCTATTATAGATGACCAGGGTGGATTAATTAATGACCCTGTAGTGCTGAGATTAAATCAGGAGAAGTGGTGGATATCTATTGCCGACTCTGATGTAATTTTATTTGCAAAAGGATTAGCAATTGGACAAAAATTTGATGTTAAAATCTTTGAACCAAATGTAGACATTATGGCCGTTCAAGGCCCAAAGTCATTTAAGTTAATGGAAAAAGTATTTGGTGAAAAGATTACTAAATTAAAATTTTTTGGATTTGATTATTTTAATTTTGAAGGAGTTGATCATTTAATTGCACAATCAGGTTGGTCTAAGCAAGGTGGCTATGAAATTTATGTTCAAAATACTGAGTCTGGTCAAAAGTTATATGATCATTTATTTGAAGCTGGTAAAGAATTTAATGTTAAACCTGGATGCCCTAATTTAATAGAGAGAATTGAAAGTGCTCTTTTATCATTTGGAAACGATATGGATAACAATGATAACCCGTTTGAGTGTGGATTTGATAAGTATGTTAACTTAGATAGTGATGTAAAGTTTTTGGGTAAGGAAAAATTAATAAAAATAAAACAAGAGGGAATAACCAAAAAGTTGATGGGTATAAAAATTGATATTAATGAAATTAGTGTAACAGGTTCTCTAGATCTGACAGATGAAAACAACAACCTAATTGGAGAATTAAGATCTGCTTGCTATTCACCTCACTTCAAAAAAGTAATTGGTATAGCTATGATGCAAAAAGGATACTGGAATCCTGAGCAAAATGTAAAAGTTGTTGTAAATGGACATAATTGCACTGGAAAAGTTTGCGATTTACCTTTCATTTAGTATAACAACCTCATCATGAATATAGCTATAGTCGGAGCCACAGGCAATGTTGGAAGAAAAGTACTAGAAGTACTTGAGAGGAAAAATTTGCCTATTTCAGAAATTTTTTTAGTTGCATCTGCGAAAAGTGCTGGTTCAAAAATCAATTTTAAAGGTAAAGACATAAAAGTTGAAAATTTAGAGACTTTTGATTTTTCAAAAGCTAAAATTACTTTTTTTGCAGCAGGTGGAAAAATTTCAGAAGCTTATGCCTCAAAAGCAGCAAGTCACAGCATTGTAATAGATAATTCTAGTTTTTATAGAATGGACCCTGATGTTCCTTTAATTGTACCTCAAGTAAATGCGGATGACTTAAAAAATATAAAAAAAAATATTATTGCTAATCCTAATTGTTCAACTGCACAATTAGTTTTACCATTAAAACCAATCCATGATTTATTTAAAATAAAAAGAGTAATTGTAGCAACATATCAATCTGTATCTGGCGGAGGTAAAGCACCAATGGATGAATTAGTAGAACAGACTAAGCTAGCACTAGAAAATAAAGTAATAGAGTCAAAAAATTTTACAAAGCAAATTTCGTTTAATTTAATTCCTCATATCGATTTATTTGCTGATGATGGATACACAAAAGAGGAATTAAAGATGACCAATGAGACTAAAAAAATTCTAGATCAAGATATTGAATTATCAGCAACTTGTGTAAGAGTACCAGTTTTAGTCTCTCATTCTGAAGCAGTAAATTTAGAATTAGAAAAAGAATTTACAATTGACCAAATTAAAGAATGTCTTGATAAAATGGAAGGCTGCAAAGTCATTGATGAGAGAAAAGATGGTGGATATTCAACTCCACTTGAAGCGGCTGGAAAAGATGAGACATTTATTTCAAGAATTAGAGAGGATAAAACTAAAAAGAATTGCTTAAATATGTGGATTGTTTCAGATAATTTACTTAGAGGTGCAGCTTTAAATGCAGTTGAAATTGCAGAAACATTAATAAAAAATAATTTTTATGGAAAGTAAAAGACCCCTTTCTCCTCATATACAAATTTATAGATGGCACATATCCTCACTAGTATCTATTTCTCATAGAATTACTGGCATAATAAATATTATAGCAATAACTTTAGTTTGTGTCTGGGTTTCTTCGCTAGTTTTAGGAGAACCCAAATATGATTTGATAAATTATTTTTTGAATTCGTTTCTTGGAAAATTTGTTGCAATAGGGTTAGTATGGTCCTTTAGCTTTCAAATACTTAGTGAAATCAGACATTTAATAATGGATATGGGTTATGGCTATGAACTAAAGACTACTCGTATAACAGGCCTGATGGTGATTTTTGGTTCATTAATTTTAACTATTTTATTTTACTTAATTGGAAAAAACTTTTTTTAATATGAATTTAGCTACAAAAAAATGGATGTTTTTAAAATTATCATCAATAATTTTAATCCCTTTAATGTTTTGGTTTATAATTAATTTCATATCAGTTTATGATGGAGATTATTCTGAAGTGGTTGGTTTTTTTTCAAATAAAATAAATAAGTTTATATTTAGTATATTTTTAATTTTTGCTTATTTTTTTTCTGCCTTAAGTATTAGTGAGGTTTTTGAGGACTATATTTCTAATGAAAAAACCAAATATGTCGCAAACAGACTTCTCTATATTTCTGCTATAATCATTCCATTATTTACAATAATAATTTTACTTAATCTAAAATAATGAGTGCTTATAATATTATAGATCATGAATATGACGTAGTTGTCTTAGGAGCTGGTGGATCTGGCTTGAGGGCTGCTGTTGGATTAAGCGAAGCTGGATTGAAAACAGCATGTATTTCAAAAGTATTTCCAACTAGAAGTCACACATCTGCTGCACAAGGAGGTATCTCAGCTGCACTTGGTAACATGGGAGAAGATGACTGGAGATGGCACATGTATGATACGGTCAAAGGTGCTGACTGGTTAGGAGATCAAGACAGTATTGAGTATTTATGTAAAGAAGCTCCAAAAGCAGTTTTAGAATTAGAAAAATATGGAGTTCCATTTAGTAGAACTGAAGAGGGAAAAATTTATCAAAGACCTTTTGGAGGAATGACTAAAAATTATGGAAATGGAATTGTCCAAAGAACATGTGCTGCTGCAGATAGAACTGGTCATGCAATTCTTCATACACTTTACGGACAGGCCCTAAAACATAATACCGAATTTTTTATAGAATATTTTGCACTAGATCTTTTAATGAAAGATGGAGCATGCAAAGGGTTAATTGCATGGAATTTAAACGATGGAACAATCCATAGATTTAGAGCACACACTGTAATTATAGCTACAGGTGGGTATGGGAAAGTCTACTACTCAGCTACATCTGCTCATACATGTACTGGAGATGGAAATGCAATGGTATTAAGAGCTGGATTGCCTCTTCAGGACATGGAGTTTGTTCAATTTCATCCAACAGGAATTTATGGTCATGGCACGTTAATAACAGAAGGTGCCCGAGGAGAGGGTGGTTATCTAACCAATTCTAAAGGTGAAAGATTTATGGAAAGATATGCTCCAAATGCAAAAGATTTAGCATCAAGAGATGTTGTTAGTAGATCAATGTCTATTGAAATAAATGAAGGAAGAGGAGTTGGAAAAGATCAAGATCATGTTCATTTGAACTTAAGTCATTTAGATAAAGATATTATTGAAAGTAGACTTCCAGGAATTACTGATGCTGCAAGATTATTTGCAAATGTAGATGTAACTAAAGAACCAATACCCGTTGTCCCAACAGTTCATTATAATATGGGAGGAATTCCAACAAATTACAAAGCAGAAGTTTTAACTGTTAATGGTTCAGAAAAAACTGTTCCAGGTCTGATGGCTATAGGAGAAGCAGCATGCGTTTCTGTTCATGGTGCAAATAGACTTGGCTCTAATTCACTAATTGATTTAGTAGTATTTGGAAGAGCAGCAGCAAAGAGAGCTGCAGAATTAGTTAAAACTGGAACTCCTCATGAAGAGATACCTGAATCTGAGACACAAAAATGTTTAGATAGATTTGATAAGTTAAGAAATGCAGATGGAAATAATAGTACTGCAGAACTTAGACTTTCAATGCAAAAAACAATGCAATCTAAATGTGCAGTATTTAGAACAGAAAAAAATCTAAAAGAAGGTGTTGATGATATTAGAAAAACTTATGATGGAATGGACTCTATTTCTGTCAAAGATAAATCTTTAGTTTTTAATACTGATTTAGTTGAAACTTTAGAATTTGATAATTTAATTAGACAGGCTGTAACAACAGTAGAATCTGCATATCACAGAAAAGAAAGCAGAGGAGCTCATGCAAGAGATGATTATCCAAAAAGAAATGACGAAAAATTTATGCAACACACTCTTGCTTGGTGTGATGGAAAAAATACAAAAATTAGCTACAGACCAGTTCACAAGTCAACTTTGACCAATGATGTTCAATATTTCCCACCACAAGAACGGGTATACTAATGGTGCAATTGAATTTACCAAAAAATTCTGAAGTCAAAAAAGGTAAATATTTTAAAGACAAAACAGGTTCGAAAAATCTTAGAAAAGTAAATGTTTATAGATGGGACCCTTCTAATGAAGAAAATCCAAGAATTGATACTTATGAAGTTGATATGGATAACTGTCCTTCAAAAGTTTTAGATATTTTAAATAAAATTAAAAACGAAATTGATCCAACATTAGCTTACAGAAGATCTTGTGCTCATGGTGTTTGTGGTTCTTGTGCTATGAACATGGGTGGCAAAAATGGTTTAGCGTGCACAACTCCACATTCGGAAATTGATGGAGATATAGACATATATCCACTACCGCACTTGAAAGTTAAAAGAGATTTAATTGGTGATTTAGATGGTTTGTATAAACAGTATGAATCTATTGAACCTTGGCTAAAAAATAATTCAAAAAAAGAAACAACAGAAATTTATCAATCTCAAGAAGATAGAGCAAAACTTGATGGTGCTTATGAATGTATCATGTGTGCATGCTGTTCAACATCTTGCCCAAGTTATTGGTGGAATGGAGATAAATATTTAGGCCCAGCAGTGCTTCTACAAGCATACAGATGGATCGTTGATAGTAGAGATGAAGAAAGAAAAGCAAGATTAAAAAAAGTTGCTGATGAATTAAAACTTTATAGATGTCATACTATTTTAAATTGTACAAATGCTTGTCCTAAAGGGCTAAATCCAGCAAAAGCAATTGCAGAAATTAAAAAAATGTTAGCTACTGCTAATGTTTAAATAGACTATTAGGTTTTTTTGATTTAAAAGACCGTATTCATGAAATTAATAGAGCATTTTGTTGATGGAAAAATAATTTCAGGTTCATCTGATAGAAAAGGAAAAGTGTTTAATCCTGCAACAGGAGAACAGGAATCCGAGGTAAGACTTGCAAGTAAGTCTGATTTAGATCAAGCCGTAGAAGCAGCTAAAAAAGCATTTGAAACTTGGTCTGCAAAACCTCCTTTACAAAGAGCAAGGATAATTTTTAAATTTAAAGAATTAATAGAAAAAAACTCTGATGAGTTAACAAAGCTAATAGTATCAGAACACGGAAAAGTTTTTGAGGATGCCAGAGGATCTTTAACAAGAGGGCTTGAGGTAGTAGAGTTTGCTTGTGGAATTCCTCATTTGTTAAAAGGTGAATATTCAGAAAACGTTGGAACAAATGTTGATAGTTGGTCAATGAGACAACCTTTAGGAGTAGTAGCTGGAATTACTCCATTTAATTTTCCAGCAATGGTACCAATGTGGATGTTTCCAATAGCAATTGCTTGCGGAAATACATTTATATTAAAACCATCAGAAAAAGATCCTTCATGTGCAATTAGATTAGCTGAGCTACTGAGTGAGGCTGGATTACCCGAGGGAGTATTTAATGTAGTTAATGGCGATAAAGAAGCTGTTGATGCAATTTTAGAAAATAAAGATATTAAAGCTGTAAGTTTTGTTGGATCTACTCCAATTGCAAAATATATCTACGAAAATTCAGCTAAAAATGAAAAAAGAGTACAAGCACTTGGAGGTGCAAAAAATCACTTAGTAGTTATGCCAGATTGTGACTTGGATGGTGCAGTAAATGGATTGATGGGTGCAGCTTATGGATCTGCAGGTGAAAGATGTATGGCTCAATCTGTTGCGGTTGCTGTAGGAGATATTGGTGATGAACTGGTCTCAAGACTTTCTAAAAAAGCAGAGGCCTTAAAAGTAGGACCTGGTATGGATAAAGCCTCAGAGATGGGACCTTTGGTTACAAAAGAGCATTTAGAAAAAGTAAAAAGTTATGTTGATTTAGGAGTTGAAGAGGGAGCAAAACTAGTTGTTGATGGAAGAAACTTAAAACTCCAAGGCTATGAAAATGGGTTTTATATTGGTGGTTGTTTATTTGATCATGTTAATAAAGACATGAGAATTTATAAAGAAGAAATTTTTGGCCCAGTGCTATCTGTAGTTAGAGTTAAAACTTTTGAAGAGGCCGCAAAACTAATCAATGATCACGAATACGGAAATGGAGTAAGTATTTATACTAGAGATGGTGATGCAGGCAGAACATTTGCTAGTAAAATTCAAGTAGGAATGGTTGGTATCAATGTTCCAATTCCAGTTCCTATGGCCTTTCATAGTTTTGGTGGTTGGAAAAGATCATTATTTGGAGATAGCGGCATGCATGGCATGGAAGGAATAAAATTCTATACTAAACTTAAAACTGTAACATCACGATGGCCTTCAGGTGTGCGTACAAACGCAGAATTTGTAATGCCAACAATGAAATAAGAGGAAATAAATGAAAAAAATATCTTTAATTGGCGCAGGCCAAATAGGTGGAACACTAGCACATTTAATTGGAATAAAAGAGCTTGTTGATGAAGTTGTTTTATTTGATGTTGCAAGAGGAATAGCTAAAGGAAAGGCTTTAGATATAGCTCAATCATCATCAGTTGATGGATTTAATGTAAAATTATCAGGTACAGATGATTATAAAGATATTAAAGATTCTGATGTTATCATAATTACAGCAGGAGTTCCTAGAAAGCCAGGAATGAGTAGAGATGATCTTCTCGGTATAAATTTAAAAATTATTAAACAGGTAGCTCAAGGAGTAAAAGAAAACGCTCCGAACGCCTTCGTAATTTGTATCACCAACCCTTTAGACGTAATGGTTATGGCGTTTCAAAAGTTTTCAGGTTTGCCTGCAAATAAAGTTGTCGGCATGGCAGGAATTCTAGATAGCTCAAGATTTAAATTATTTTTATCCTTAGAGCTTGGTGTGCCTGTGAGAGAGATTGAAGCAATGGTTATGGGTGGTCATGGAGATACTATGGTTCCAATGCCAAGATTTACAAAAGTATCTGGCAAACCTTTATTGGATCTTGTGAAAGAGGGAAAGATTTCTCAAGAGAGAGTTGAAGAAATTAATCAAAGAACTAGAGACGGTGGAGCAGAAATCGTTAAGTATTTAGAAAAAGGTTCCGCTTTTTATGCACCTGCAGCATCGGGAGTTCAAATGGCTGAATCATACTTAAAAGATGAAAAAAAATTATTACCTTGTGCAGTGCAGTTAAATGGTGAGTACGGAGTAGAAAATGTTTATGCAGGAGTACCGGTTGTAATTGGTAAAGACGGAGTTGAGAAAATTGAAGTAGTGGATTTAGATGAAAAAGAAAATAAAGAGTTTATGCACTCTATTGATGCTGTTAAAGCTCTTTGGGAAGCTGCATCTAAAATAGATCCAGATCTTTCAAAATAATAATGAACATTCACGAGCACCAAGCGAAAGAAATTTTAAAGAAATATGGAGCAATAGTTCCAGCAGGAGTTTTTTCAACGAGTGTTGATGACTTGATTGAAAAAGCAAAAAATTTAAAAACTGAAAAGTATGTTTTAAAAGCTCAAATTCATGCTGGCGGTAGAGGTAAAGCTGGAGGAGTTAAAATTCTAAATACACTTGAGGAACTAAAAAATTCAGCCAATGAGCTGCTTGGAAAAACATTGGTAACTCATCAAACTGGACCAGAGGGCAGAGAAGTTAAGCGATTATATGTTGAAGAGTCCTCTAATATAGAAAAAGAATTCTATTTATCATGTTTAGTTGATAGAGCGAGTTCAAAGATTGCATTTATTTCAAGTGATCAAGGTGGAATGGATATTGAAGAAGTAGCAAGTTCAAATCCAGAAAAAATTATTACAACTAAAGTCGATATAGCTGAAGAAATATCAGATGCAGATTGTGAGTCAGTAATTAAAATCTTTGATTTAGACAGTGATGTAAAAGATCAAGCAATTTCGATAATAAAATCAATTTATAAAATGTTTATTAGTACAGATGCAAATATGGTTGAGGTAAATCCTTTAATTTTAACAAAAGAGGGAAAGATTGTTTGTTTAGATGCAAAAGTTAATTTCGACTCTAATGCATTATTTAGACATCCTGAAATTCTAGAATTAAGAGATCTCAATGAAGAGGATCCAACTGAGATTGAAGCAAGCAAACATAATTTAGCTTATATCAAGTTAGACGGAAGTATTGGATGTATGGTTAATGGTGCAGGGCTAGCAATGGCAACTATGGATATCATCAAATTATATGGTAAAGAACCAGCTAATTTCTTAGATGTTGGAGGTGGAGCTTCAAAAGAAAAAGTTTCTGCAGCATTTAAAATTATTCTTTCAGATAAAAATGTTAAGGGAATTTTAATAAATATTTTTGGGGGAATAATGAGGTGTGATGTACTTGCACAAGGAGTAGTGGACGCTGCAAAAGAAATTAATATTAGTGTGCCTTTGGTAGTTCGACTTGCAGGGACAAATTTTAAAGAGGGAAAAGAAATTTTAGACAATTCGGGTTTAAAATTAATTTCAGCAGAAAATTTGGATGACGCTGCTAAAAAAATTGTTGAGGCAATAAAATAGATGTCAGTTTTAGTTAATAAGGAAACAAAAGTAATTTGCCAAGGGTTTACAGGTGCACATGGAACCTTTCATTCAGAACAAGCAATAAAATATGGAACAAATTTAGTAGGAGGTGTTACTCCTAAAAAGGGAGGTCAAAAGCATTTAGATAGACCTGTATTTAATTCTGTAGCTGAAGCTAAAGATGCAGTTGGAGCAGATGCCACTATGATTTATGTACCTGCAAAATTTGCTGCAGCAGCAATTATAGAAGCTATCGATGCTTCCGTTGAATTAATTGTTTGCATTACTGAAGGAATCCCAATTCAAGATATGCTTAAGGTAAGAAAAAAATTAGATGGGTCTAATAGCAGACTTATAGGTCCAAATTGTCCAGGAATTATAACTCCTGATGAATGTAAAATTGGAATTATGCCTGGTAATATTCATAAAAGAGGTTCAGTTGGAATTGTATCTAGATCTGGAACTTTAACTTACGAAGCGGTTGCTCAAACAACTGAGAATGGATTAGGGCAATCAACATGCATTGGAATTGGAGGAGATCCAATAAATGGTACAAATTTTATAGATTGTTTAGATCTGTTTTTAAATGATGAAGAGACACAATCAATTTTAATGATTGGAGAGATAGGAGGTTCTGCAGAAGAGGAAGCAGCAGAATTTTTGAAAAACCATAAGATTAAAAAACCAACAGTTGGATTTATAGCAGGAATTACTGCGCCTCCAGGGAGAAGAATGGGTCATGCGGGTGCAATTATTTCTGGAGGCAAAGGTGGTGCAGAGGATAAAATAAAAAAAATGGAAGAATGTGGAATTACTGTCGCAAAATCTCCATCAATAATCGGTAAAACTTTATTTGATAAACTGTCTAATTGAAAAAATATTTTTAGAGGGATATATTAAATAAAAAGATGTCTTCATCAAAAAATCTCGATTTCGAAAAAAATTCATTTTTACATAAATCAAATAGTGCATTTATTGAACAAATGTACCTAAAATTTATCAACAAAGATAAAGATCTCCCTGAAAGTTGGTTAAATTATTTTGAAGGAATTGGTGATGAAATAAAAGTAATTGCTAATGAAATAAATGGACCATCATGGGGACCAGAAAAAACCAAAATAAATATTGATGAGCTACAAAAAAAAATAGATGAAGATGAAAATAATAGCCTAAATAAAGAAAAAATAGATACTTCTGAAAAGTTTAATTTCCAATTACTTGCAGATTCAAACAAAGATTCAATAAGTGCTGTTGCTTTAATAAGAGCTTATAGACTAAGAGGTCATTTATTGGCTGATCTTGATCCTTTGGGAATGAGGGAGTCTGAATATTTAGATGAGCTTCATCCGGAGTTTTATGGTTTTAAAAAAGAACAATATGATAAAAAAATTTTTCTAAATGGAGTGATTAATAAAAAGTATGCCAATATTAAAGAAATTTTAAAATTTATGAAAAAAACCTATTGTGGAAAAATAGGTTATGAGTTTATGCACATTTCAAACCCAGAGGAAAGAATGTGGTTTAGAGATAGGATTGAACAAGATGAAACTGCACTACAATTTACAAAAAATGGAAAGGAAGCAATTTTAAATAAATTAGTTCAAGCAGAAGGTTTTGAAAAATTTTTAGCAACTAAGTATGTTGGCACAAAAAGATTTGGCTTGGATGGAGGAGAAAGTTTAATTCCTGCACTTGAACAAATAATCAAAATCGGTGGTCAACAACAAATTAAAGAGGTTAAAATTGGAATGTCTCATAGAGGCAGATTAAATGTTTTAGCAAATGTATTACAAAAATCTTATAAGAGAATATTTAATGAATTCGCCGGTGAATATAGTGACGATTCTGAAGATAGTGCAGGAGATGTAAAATATCATCTTGGTGCATCTTCTGATAGACAGTTTGATGGAAATTCTGTTCATGTTAGTTTGACAGATAATCCATCTCATTTGGAGGCAGTAAATCCTGTCGTTTTAGGACAAACTAGAGCAAAACAATTTTTTCATAAAGATAAAGAGAGAAACAAAGTTATCCCAATACTAATTCATGGTGATGCAGCATTTGCTGGACAAGGAGTAGTTGCTGAATGTTTTGCTATGTCAGGTCTACCAGGACATAACACTGGTGGAACTATTCACATAATTGTAAACAATCAAATTGGTTTTACAACAAGCCCACGGTTTGCAAGATCATCACCTTATCCATCTGATGTTGCTAAAATGGTTGAAGCTCCAATTTTACATGTTAATGGAGATGACCCAGAAGCAGTTGTTTACGCTACTAGAATTGCAACAGAGTTCAGATTAAATTTTAATAGAGATGTTGTTGTAGATTTAATTTGTTATAGAAGATTTGGTCATAATGAGGGAGATGAGCCATCGTTTACTCAGCCATTGATGTATCAGAAGATTAAAGCTCACCCAAGTGTATATAAAATTTATGGAAGTAAACTAATTGGTGAAAATATAATTACCAAGGAATTACTAGATCAAAATGTTAAATCATTTAAAGATTTATTAGACGATCAATATAAAAGTGCAAAAGACTATAAACCTAAAATAAAGTGGTTTGAGGGAACATGGTCTAGATATAAACCTGAGAAAGGTAAAGATAAAAGAGGAGTTTCAGGTTTTGATGAAGAGAAATTAAAAATAATATCAAAAAAAATAAATACAATACCATCAGAAAAAAATATTCATAAAACCATTTCTAAAATTCTTAATGCTAGAAAGGAATCTGTAGAAAAGGGAACAGGAATTGATTGGTCATCAGCTGAGGCACTTGCTTTTGGATCTTTGTTGGTTGAGGGATATCCGGTTCGTTTAGTTGGACAAGACTCAGGTAGAGGAACTTTTAGTCAAAGACATTCTGTATTAAGAAATCAAGTTGATAACTCAAGATATATTCCTTTAAATAATATTTCAAAAGATCAAAAACAATTCGAAGTGGTAGATAGTTTTTTATCAGAACTTGCTGTTTTAGGTTTTGAATATGGTTACAGTTTAGTTGAACCAAATACTCTTACAATTTGGGAAGCACAATTTGGAGATTTTGCAAATGGAGCTCAAGTGGTGATTGATCAATTTATAGCATCAGGTGAAAGAAAATGGAATAGAGCTTCAGGGATTGTAATGTTGTTACCTCATGGATACGAAGGTCAAGGTCCTGAACATTCATCAGCTAGGTTAGAAAGATTTTTACAGTTATGTTCAAACGATAATATGCAAGTGATGAATTGTACAACACCGGCCAATTATTATCATGCATTAAGACGTCAAATGCATAGAGATTTTAGAAAACCACTAATTATAATGACTCCAAAATCATTACTTAGAAATAAATACTGTGTTTCTAACTTAGAGGATTTTAACAAACAAAATACTTTCCATAGAGTTTTGTGGGATCATGCGATCGATCCAAAATCAAATGTATTTATTAAACTTAAAGAAAGTTCTGAGATTAAAAAAGTTATTTTGTGCTCAGGCAAAGTTTACTTTGACTTACTTGATGCTAGAGAAAAATTAAAAAGAGATGATGTAATTATGTTTAGAATAGAACAACTTTATCCTTTCCCAGCAAAAGCTTTAGTAAACGAACTTAAACCTTATGCTAAAAATGCTGAATTCTTTTGGTGCCAAGAAGAGCCAAAGAATATGGGGGCATGGTTTTCAGTGAGAGATTATATTCAATGGACATTAGATACTTTAAAGGCTAAATATAATAAAATTTCTTATATAGGAAGAAGCCCTGATGCAACTCCAGCAACTGGATATGCAAAGAGGCATAATTCTCAGCAACAAGAAATAATTAATAAGGTGTTTGATTAAATTATAATGAGTGAAAAAATAGTAGTTCCAGTACTTGGTGAAAGTATTACAGAGGCAACAGTTGCAAAATGGTTAAAAAAAACTGGAGATGCAGTTGAAGCTGACGAGCCAATTGTTGAGCTTGAAACTGATAAAGTTAATTTAGAGGTTCCATCACCAATAACTGGTGTTTTAACAGAAATTAATTCACAAGATGGCTCCACAGTAGAAGTTGGAGCTTTATTGGGTTCAGTATCTGAAAATGGTTCAGCTAAAGTGACACCAACTGAAAAGAAAGAAGAGCCTAAACAAGTTAAAGAAACTCCTTCTGAAAACAATGTCATTCAGTTAGATACAAATAAAAAAGAACCACAAATTTTTGAGGAAGAAAAACAAGAAACTAAAAAACCTAAGCCTTTGGTTTTAACTGAGGAAGTAGTACCAAACCCAGCACCAGTAAGAGAGAATAGAAATGATACTTTGTCTCCAGCTGTCAGAAAAATTGTAACCGAAAATAATATTGATATTGGTTCAGTTCAAGGTTCAGGAAAAAATGGGCAGGTTTTAAAAGGAGACCTAATAAGTTTAATGGGAGCAAATCCAAAACCATCAGAGAGAAAAATTCAATACGGTCAAGAAGAACGAATTAAAATGACCAGACTAAGACAGACAATTGCTAAGAGATTAAAACAAGCTCAAGAAAATGCTGCATTACTTACAACTTTTAATGAAGTTGACATGACAAATATCATGGAAATGAGAAAAGAAAATCAACAAGACTTTCAAAGTAGATATGGAATTAAATTAGGCTTCATGTCATTCTTTGTTAAAGCATGTGTGGTGGCCTTGAAACATTTCCCTGCTGTAAATGCTGAAATTGATGGCGATGAAATTATATATAAAAACTATTATAATATTAGTTTTGCTGTAGGTACGGATAAAGGTTTAGTTGTTCCAGTTTTAAGAAATGCAGATGAGCTTTCATTTGCAGACATTGAAAAAAATATTAAAGATATTTCTGAAAAAGCTAGAGATGGAAAATTAACAATTGAAGATCTACAAGGAGGAACATTTACTATCAGTAATGGTGGAGTGTATGGTTCAATGTTATCAACTCCAATTCTAAACTTACCTCAATCTGGCGTTCTAGGTATGCATAATATTGTAGAGCGCCCAGTTGTAGTAGATGGGGAAATAAAAATAAGACCTATTATGTATTTAGCTCTTTCTTATGATCACAGAATTATTGATGGCAAAGAATCTGTTTCTTTCTTAAAAATGATTAAAGAAAATCTAGAGGATCCTAGAAGACTATTTTTGGATATTTAAATGTCAGAAAAATTTCAAGCTGCAGTTATTGGAGGAGGGCCTGGTGGTTATGTTTGTGCAATTAGACTTGCGCAATTAGGTTTAAAAACCGCATGTATAGAGTCTAGAGGTTCATTAGGGGGAACTTGCTTAAATGTTGGCTGTATACCTTCAAAAAGTTTATTAAATCTTTCGGAAGAATTTCATAAAGCAAAAAATTTATCCAATAAGGGCATCGAGATAGGTGAGGTGAAACTTAACCTTGAAAAGATGATGAAAAGTAAAGATAAAGCTGTAACAATATTGACCAAAGGTGTAGAATTTCTTTTAAAAAAAAACAAAGTTACTTATTTTAAAGGTCACGGAAGTTTTAAATCAAAAAATCAGATCTCAATTAAAGATGATAAGAATAATGAGACAATTATACAGTCAGAAAAAACAGTAATAGCAACCGGATCTGTGCCAGTTTCATTACCTGGAATTGATATTGATGAAAAAGTAATTGTTTCCTCTACAGGGGCTTTAAAATTAGAAAAAGTACCAAATAAAATGGTTGTAGTTGGAGGTGGCTACATTGGTTTAGAGATGGGTTCAGTTTGGTCAAGATTAGGTTCAGAAGTTCAGGTCGTAGAATTTTTAGATCATATTACACCTGGAATGGATAAAGAAATTTCATCTGAGTTTATGAAAATTTTAAAAAAACAAGGTATTAAATTTAATATGCAAAACAAAGTTGAAACAATTAAGAAAAATAACAACGGAGCAGTTGTTTCAACAGTAGATAAAGATGGCAATAAAAACAATTTTGAATGTGATGTGGTGTTAATTTCTGTTGGAAGAAAGCCAAATACTGATGGATTAAATTTAGATGCAGTAGGAATTGATTTAGATGAAAGAAAAAGAATAAAAACTGACAAAACCTTTAAAACAAATGTCGCAAATATTTTTGCTATTGGCGATGTAATAGTAGGCCCAATGCTTGCTCATAAAGCTGAAGATGAAGGAATCGCAGTTGCTGAAAATATTGCAGGACAATCTGGACATGTTAATTATGATACAATCCCTGGTGTCGTGTACACTACTCCAGAAGTTGCATCTATAGGAAAAACAGAAGAACAATTAAAAGAACTTAATCAAAAGTATAAAGTTGGTAAATTTTCATTTATGGCAAATTCTAGAGCTAAAGCAATTGATGATGCGGAGGGATTTGTAAAGATATTAGCAGATGAGCAAACAGACAGAGTATTAGGAGCTCATATTATAGGTCCTCATGCAGGAGAGTTAATTGCTGAAATAGGTGTGGCTATGGAATTTGGCGCAAGTTCAGAAGACATAGCAAGAACATGTCATGCGCACCCAACATTTTCAGAAGCAGTTAAAGAAGCTGCATTATCAGTAGATAAAAGAGCAATACACTCTTAATTTTTTTTCATATTATTAAAATATGAAATTTCCGATTCTTTTACCTAATATTTTTGATCATCCATTTACTTATGAAAGTAGTATTGATCTAAAATTAGGAGATTACGTGGAAGTTCCTTTTGGTAAATCAAAAATTACAGGTGTAGTTTGGGATGAATTTGAAAAAAATAGCAACAAAACATTTAAAATAAAAAAAGGAAGTTAGATGTGACTCCTCTAAAAAAAAATGGAAGTTAGATGTGACCACTATTAAATTTTTAAACTGGTTTTCAGAGTACAATATTATTCCAAAAGGAATGGCTCTAAAGCTTATTTTATTAAGTAGTCATGCAATAGAAAATAAGGAGCTAAGTTCTTATAATAATTTTAAAAGTGAAATTAAAAATACATCCATAAAATTAACCAAAGATCAAATCAAAGCATATGAAGAAATGGCAAGCACTAACCAAAATTTTAGAGTACACGTGTTACAAGGAACAACAGGATCAGGTAAAACTCTTGTATATTTTGAAGCTTTAAAAAACCTTATAAAACAAGGATATCAGGGCTTAATTTTGTTACCTGAGATAGGTTTAACAGGTGAATTTGAAAAAAAATTTAATGAATATTTTGGTTTTAATGCAGCTGTGTGGCACTCAGGAGTTTCAAAAAAAAAGAAAGAATTAATTTGGAGTGGAATATCAAATGGAGAAGTTAAAGTAATTATAGGAGCAAGATCATCATTATTTTTACCCTTTAAAAATTTAGGTATAATAATCGTAGATGAAGAGCACGATCAATCATTCAAACAAGATGAGGGTGTAACTTATAATGCACGAGATATGGCAATCTCTAGAGCTTCATTTGAAAATATACCAGTTAATTTAGTTACTGCTGTTCCATCAATTGAAACTTTTGAAAATATTCAAAAAGGAAAATATTCCTTATCAAGACTTACAGAGAGATATAAAAATGCTTCATTACCAAATTATGAAATTATAGATCTTAATAAAACCAAACTCGAAAAACAATCATGGTTATCAGATAAAATAATTGAAAAAGTAAATTTTCACCTTGGGAGAAAAGATCAGGTTTTATTTTTTTTAAATAGAAGAGGTTTTTCACCTCATGCCTTGTGCAAAAATTGTTTAACAAGTTATTCTTGTCCAAATTGTACTATCAATCTTGTTTATCATAAAAATAAAAATAATTTATTATGTCATTATTGTGGTTTTAAAACTGATTTAAAAAGAGATTGCTCAAAAGAGGGTGAATGTAATTTTGTTTTCAGTGGACCTGGTGTAGAGAGGATATCTGAGGAAGTTAAAAAAAAATTTCCCAATAAAGAAGTTGAAATTTTTTCAAGTGATACAATGAATAAAAAAGACTCATCAAATAAATTAGAAAGAATTATAAATAATCAAACGCAAATATTAGTTGGAACACAATTAATTTCCAAAGGATTTCACTTTCCAAGTTTAAATTGTATTGTGGTTGTTGATATTGATCTATCAGCTAATGGGAATGATTTAAGAGGAGCAGAAAAAAATTTGCAATTATATCATCAGCTATCAGGAAGAGCTGGAAGAACAGGAAAACCTGCAACAGTATATTTTCAAACTTATAACAATAATAAGAATATGATTTTAGAAATTACAAATAAAAATCCTGATATATTTTTAAAAAGGGAATTAGAAATTAGAAAAAAAAACAAACTTCCACCTTTTCAAAGATTTATTTCGCTAATTATGACTGGAGAAAATCAAAAAAAATTAGAAAAAGAAGCTTATGATTTTAAAAATTACCTAGAAAATAAAATTGAGGGAAAGATATTGGGTCCAGTTGATGCTCCTATATTTAGATTAAAGAGAAAATTTAGAGTGAGATTTTTAATTAGAGGTCCAAAATCTATGAAACTACAAACTGCTATTGCAAAATCAGTTCCAAAATACAAATTTTCCAAAGGAATAAAACTTTCAGTTGATGTTGATCCAATTAACTTCAATTAGGCCTAAAAAAGAGGACTTTTTCGTCAATCAGTCACTTGAAGACGCAAAGGTCATATGCTAATTAGAGCGTGATTTTAAAATAATCTTCAACATTTTAGAGGTATCAAGTTGAGCAAAAACACAGGATTTTCAATTACTTCAGCTGAAAGGTATTCTCTTGCGCTTTATGAATTATCTACTGAAAATAGTGTTACGGCTCAAATAGAAGAGCAATCACTTTCAATTTTAAAATTATTAGAACAAAGTCAAGATTTTTCAAATTTAATAAAAGACCCAACTACTAGCCAAGACGATTTATTAAAAGTAGTTAGTACAATCTCAGAAAATTATAAATTTGATCAATTGTTAAAAAACTTCTTAAGTTTTTTAATTCAAAAAAGAAGGTTCTTTTTTGTAGAAAGAATTCTTAAAAGTTTTATTGAAATTTGTTCAAAAAAAAGAGGTGAGTTAAAAGCAGAATTAAAGTCTGCTAAAGAGTTGTCTAATGAAGAAATTACACAAATTACAGAAGAATTAACTAAAAATTTTAGTTCAAAAATAAAATTAAACTACAAGCATGATGAAAGTTTAATAGGAGGTTTGGTAGTACAGGTAGGGAGTACTATGGTGGATACCTCAATTAAAAGTAAATTACAACAAATCGAAAATAGAATGATAGAGGCATAAATGGAAATAAATCCTTCAGAAGTTACAAAGATATTAAAAGAACAAATCAAAAATTTTGGAGATAAAGCTGAGGTTACTGAAGTTGGTCAAGTTTTATCAGTTGGTGACGGTATCGCTAGAATTTATGGTCTTGACAATGTTGAGGCTGGAGAGATGGTTGAATTTTCTGATGGCTCCAAAGGTATGGCCCTAAACTTAGAGAGCGAAAACGTTGGAGTTGTAATTTTTGGTGATGACAGAAATATTAAAGAGGGTGATGTTGTAAAAAGAACTGGAAATATTGTTGATACGCCAGTTGGAAAAGAATTATTAGGTAGAGTAGTAGATGGTTTGGGAAATCCAATTGATGGCAAAGGTGCATTAGATAAAAGTGTACAAAAGAGCAGAGTAGAGGTTAAAGCCCCTGGAATTATCCCAAGACAATCGGTTAATGAACCAATGCAAACGGGATTAAAATCAATTGATAGTTTGGTACCAATTGGAAGAGGTCAAAGGGAATTAATTATTGGTGATAGACAAACAGGAAAAACTGCTGTTGCAGTTGACGCGATCATAAACCAAAAAAAGATTAATGAATCAGGTGATGAAAAACAAAAATTATATTGTATTTATGTTGCTGTAGGTCAGAAAAGATCAACTGTTAGACAAATTCAAAAAACTTTAGAAGAAGCTGGTGCAATGGAATATACAACGATTGTTGCAGCAACAGCATCAGACTCAGCACCACTTCAGTTTTTAGCTCCATATACTGGTTGTGCTATGGGTGAATTTTTCAGAGATAATGGAATGCACGCATTAATTATCTACGATGATTTATCAAAACAAGCAGTTGCTTATAGACAAATGTCTCTTCTACTAAGAAGACCTCCAGGACGTGAGGCTTATCCAGGAGATGTATTCTATTTACATAGTAGATTATTAGAAAGAGCTGCGAAATTGAGTGATGAACATGGTGGAGGATCTTTAACAGCACTTCCAATTATTGAAACTCAAGGTGGAGACGTATCTGCGTTTATTCCAACAAACGTAATTTCAATTACGGATGGTCAGATTTTCTTAGAAACTGAATTATTCAACCAAGGAATAAGACCTGCAATTAATGTTGGTTTGTCAGTTTCAAGGGTAGGTTCATCTGCACAAACTAAAGCGATGAAAAAAGTTTCAGGATCAATGAAACTTGAGCTTGCTCAATATAGAGAAATGGCAGCATTTGCTCAATTTGGTTCAGATTTGGATGCCTCTACTCAACAGTTATTGAATAGAGGATCAAAATTAACTGAACTTCTAAAACAAAAGCAATATTCTCCAATGACAGTTGCAGAACAAGTAATTTCGGTTTTCTGTGGTGTTAAAGGATATCTTGATGATATTGATTTAAAAGATGTTGCAGGTTTTGAAAGTAAAATCATAGAAAAATGTAAATCAGAAAAACCTGAGATTATTGAGTCGATACAAAGTTCAGGAAAGCTTGAAGAAGATAAAGAAAAGTTATTAGTTGAACTGATTACTCAATTAAAGGAAACCCTTAAATCTTAATTTAATATGGCAAGTTTAGACGACCTAAAAAAGAGAATAGCTAGCGTAAAATCTACACAAAAGATTACTAAAGCTATGAAAATGGTTGCGGCTGCAAAATTAAGAAAAGCACAAGAAAGTGCTGAAAAAGGAAGACCTTATTCAGAAAAAATGAACAATGTAATTTTAAACCTTTCTAGTGGAATTTCAGATAAAGAAAATGCACCAAAGTTGTTAGCTGGCACTGGACAAGACAAAGTTCATCTTTGCGTTGTTATGACATCAGATAGAGGTTTATGTGGTGGATTTAACTCAAATATAATTAAGAAAGCAAAAAGTTATTTTTCTAAAATTTTAGATGAGAATAAAGAAGTTAAAATTATTACTGTAGGTTCAAAAGGTAATGACCAACTTAAGAGAACTTATGGAGATAAAATAATTGAAAACATTTCATTTAAAGAGTCAAAAAATGCTAATTATTTTGATGCAGACAAAGTAGGAAAAATTATTATTGAAAAATTTGAAGCAGGCGAGTTTGATGTATGTACAATTTTTTATAATAAATTTAAAAATGTAATTACACAAATCCCACAAGCTCAACAAATAATTCCTTTAAATGATGAGGGAAATGAAAATAGTTCAGATGAAAGTTATGAATTTGAACCAGACGAGGATGAAATTTTAAGCAATTTGTTGCCAAAAAATATTTCAACACAAATATTTAAGGCAATGTTAGAGAATTCAGCTAGCGAACAAGGATCCAGAATGAGTGCAATGGATAATGCAACCCGAAACGCAGGTGAAATGGTTGACAAACTTACTATCGAGTATAATAGAAGTCGTCAGGCAGCAATTACTAAAGAACTAATAGAAATCATATCAGGAGCAGAAAGTTTATAATTATGAGCAAAGGAATAATTACACAAGTTATTGGAGCGGTAGTAGACGTAAAATTTGAAGGAGAATTACCAGAAATTTTAACAGCATTAGAATGCAAAAATGGTGATAACAGATTAGTTTTAGAGGTTGCTCAGCACTTAGGAGAATCTACAGTTAGAACTATTGCAATGGATGCCACCGAAGGATTAAAAAGAGGAGACGAAGTTGTAAATACAAATGCTCCAATCCAAGTTCCTGTTGGACCAGAAACTTTAGGTAGAATTATCAATGTAATCGGTGAGCCAATTGACGAAAGAGGTGAGGTTAAAACTAAAGAAAGCTGGCCTATTCACAGATCTGCACCTGAATTTAACGATCAGTCAACTGAAACTGAAATATTAGTTACTGGTATTAAAGTTATCGACCTATTAGCGCCATATGCCAAAGGAGGAAAAATTGGTCTATTTGGTGGTGCGGGAGTTGGTAAGACAGTTTTAATTATGGAATTGATTAACAATGTTGCAAAAGCTCATGGTGGATTTTCAGTCTTTGCTGGTGTTGGAGAAAGAACTAGAGAAGGAAATGACCTTTATCACGAAATGATGGATTCAGGGGTAATAAAAAAAGATGGTCCCGGTTCTAAAGCAGCATTAGTTTATGGACAAATGAACGAACCTCCAGGAGCAAGAGCAAGAGTTGCTTTAACAGGTTTAACTGTAGCGGAATATTTTAGAGATCAAGAAGGACAAGACGTTTTATTCTTCGTTGATAATATTTTCAGATTTACTCAAGCTGGTTCAGAGGTATCTGCTTTGTTAGGTAGAATTCCTTCAGCTGTAGGATATCAGCCTACACTAGCTACTGATATGGGTAATCTTCAAGAAAGAATTACAACAACAAACAAGGGATCAATTACTTCTGTGCAAGCAATTTATGTTCCAGCTGACGACTTAACTGATCCAGCGCCTGCAACATCATTTGCTCACTTGGATGCTACTACGGTACTTTCAAGACAAATAGCAGAAATTGGTATTTATCCTGCAGTAGACCCATTAGATTCTACTTCAAGAATTTTGGATCCTAGAGTAGTAGGTGACGAGCATTATAGAGTAGCAAGAGATGTTCAAAGAATTTTACAGTCTTATAAATCTCTTCAAGATATTATTGCTATTCTTGGTATGGATGAATTATCTGAGGAAGATAAATTAGTTGTAGCAAGAGCGAGAAAAATTCAAAGATTTTTATCTCAACCGTTCTTCGTTGCAGAAGTATTTACAGGTTCACCTGGAAAATTAGTTGATCTTGAATCGACAATCAAAGGATTTGATGCAATTTGCAAAGGTGAATACGATCACCTTCCAGAAGCAGCTTTTTATATGGTTGGTACAATTGAAGAGGCGATAGAAAAAGCTGAGAAAATGGAAAAAGAAGCTGCTGCTTAATGAGTGAAGAGTTTAAAATTGAGATAGTAAATCCTGAAAAATCTTTTTTGGTGAAAGAGGATGTGTCAGAAGTAGTAGTACCTGCTTTTGAAGGAGAAATGGGGATATTAAAGGATCACATTTCAATTATCTCATTTTTAAAACCAGGTATTATCAAAGTAAGTTCAAAATCTGGTGATGAAAATTATTATGTTGAGGATGGTATAGTAGAGTTTAAAAATAATAATTTATCTATTCTAACAAGCTCAATTTATAATTTATCTGATATGGACAAATCTGTTCAACAGGATTTACTGAAAAAAGCTGAAGATGAAGCAGGAAAATCAGATATTAATGATCAAGCTAAATATTTAGTAGATCAAAAAATTGAAGTTTTAAAAACTCTTAATTAAGAATTTTTTTTACTTTATCTTTAACTTCTTTGTACACGTGTAGTTTAAAATCAACCACTAAGTCTGTAATTTTGTCTAGCTCTACCCATTTCCACTCTAAAAACTCAGGGTGTTTAGTTTTGATATTTATTTCACTATCTGACCCAACAAATCTCATTAAAAACCATTTTTGTTTTTGACCTCTGTACTTTCCTTTCCAAATAAAACCAAGCAATCTATCTGGAAGTTCATAAGTTATGGTTCCATCTAATTCTTTTACTAATTCAACATTTTTAATACTGGTCTCTTCCTCAAGTTCTCTGTAAGCAGCTTTTAAAAAATCCTCACCTTCATCTACACCGCCTTGCGGCATTTGCCAAAAATTTTTGGGGTTATCTATTCTTTTGGCAACAAACACTTTGTTTTCTTTATTTAACACAACAATTCCTACTCCACTTCTTAGTGGAAGATTATGTAAATCTTTTTTCATTTTATCCGTTGAGTAATTTAATTGCGTAATTTAGTTGATTGTCAGTGTCAGTTCTTATTTTAAAATCATCACCTTCTTCATTTACTTCAATGTCTGGACGTACACCAACCTCAGATATAGATTTTCCAGATGGAAGATAATATTTTGCAACAGTTAAACGTATTGCGCCTCTATTTTTAAGAGGAATAATAGATTGAACTGAACCTTTACCATAACTGTTTTCACCTACAACAATTGCTCTTTTGTGGTCTTTTAAAGCTCCTGCAACAATTTCTGATGCTGAAGCTGATCCATAATTTATCAGCACTAATAATGTTTTTCCGTCAGTTATGTCTCCTTTTTTTGCAAACCATTTTCTATTATCAGATTTTTTTCTACTTTTAGTGGAGACAATTTCACCGTTTTCTAAAAAGAAATCAGATATTCTTATTGCTTGGTTTAGTAATCCACCTGGATTATTTCTTAAATCCAAAATAAATGAATTAAGATTTTTATTTTTTTTTAATTTCTTTATTTGTTTTTCTATTTGATCACTACTGTTTTCATTAAATGAAGTTAATCTAATATAGCCAATATTTTCTTCTAATAACTCTGACTTAACTGATTGAATTTCAATTATTTCTCTAGTGATATTAAATGTTAATGCTTTTTTTTCTCCTCTTCGTCTAACTGTTAATTCTATACTTGAACCTACTGGGCCTCGCATTAAATCAACAGCTTCGCTTAGAGATTTCCCTTGAACTTGGGTATCATTAATTTTCACAATGTAATCACCAGCTTTTAATCCAGCTTTTGACGCTGGTGTGTCGTCAATAGGGAAAATAACTTTAACAACTCCTGCTTCCATACTTACCTCAATTCCAAGGCCACCAAATTCACCGCTAGTTTCAGTTTGCATCTCCTCCAGAATTTCAGGAGACATATAAGAGGAATAAGGGTCTAAAGATTGAAGTAAGCCATTGATAGCAGAGTCCATGCTCTCAGATTGATTGATTTCATCAATATATTCTCTATTTATTTTTTCTAAAACCTCACCAAATAAATCTATCTTTTTGTAAATATCTACTTCAGAAGAGTTTGCTGAACTTAAATAAAAAAATGATAAGAAAACAAATGAATAATATTTAATTATTTTCATATCATTACTTTTTCTCTGGGAATAAATTCTGACCAGATTTTTTCTAATTCATAAAATTTTCTTTTCTCTGGGTGAAAAATATGAACGATTAGATCTATACCATCTACTAATTTCCATTCAGCACTTTCTTTACCTTCAATTTTAGAATCTTTAATTCCATTATCTTTAAGCTTTTCTAATACCTGTTCAGATAAAGACTGTATATGTCTAGATGATGTACCGCTTGCTATTATCATATAATCTGCCATCGAACTTTTATCTTTTAGATCAATAGTTACTATGTCTTCAGCTTTGTTAAGATCTAATGTGGTGATTACAATTTTTTTGAGATCTGAAATTTTATCCATTAATTAAATTTAGACTATCAAATTTTTCTTAATTGAGAAGATGAAATGTTGACTTTATTAAACTCTATGAATTTGAGGGTGGTATTACCGAGAGCCCTAAATGTCTTTGATTTTAATGAGTTTTTTTTGTAGCCATGTCTATCGAAAACTAAAATATTACACTTTTGTGAAATAGATTTTGCTTTATACCATTTGTGAAAATTTATTAAGTTATCTGCTCCCATTAAAAAATAGATTTCAATATTTTTATTTTTTTTTAAATGATTAATTAAATCGATTGTTTTATTTGAATTAATTTTATTTTCGTAAAATCTCACTTTTATAAATGAATTGTTACCAATAATTTTTTTACAGAATTTTATTCTTTCAGTAACTGAGGTTTTGCTCTGGTTTTTAAAAGGATTTTTTTTTGTGATTGCCCAAATAATGTTTTTAAGCTCAAATCTTTTTTTTGCTTCTTTTGAAATAGCTAGATGACCTTTATGAGCAGGATCAAATGATCCTCCTAAAATTCCTATTTTTGTCTTATTTATTTTCAAATTAATTTCTTATTTTGCCGTTACTTGTAATTTGATATTTATATGAAACAAGTTGATTAAGTCCCACAGGCCCTCTTGGTGGTAGTACATTGGTAGAAATTCCAACTTCTCCTCCAAACCCAAATTCACCTCCATCTGCAAATTGAGTTGAAGTGTTATGCATAGCAATTGAGCTTTTGACTTCTTTTAGAAATTGATTAGCTGTTTTTTTGTTTTTTGTAATTATTGAGTCTGTATGCATTGTTCCATACTTATTAATATGACTTATAGCTTCATTGAGGTTGTTTACTATTTTAACTGAAACTGCTGAGCTTAAATATTCTGTAGACCAATCTTTTTCAGTAGCTTTAAAAATTTTACCCTTATAAAATTTAGCCAAAGTCTTTTCTCCATAAATTTTACAACCATTTTTTTCTAAATTGCCCAGGATTGTATTGCTAAATTTTTTAACAATATTTTTATGCAGAATAATGGTTTCGGTCGCTCCACATATGCTGGTGTTTCTTAATTTTGCGTTAGCAACAACTCTATTTGCCATCTTTAATTCAGCGTCTTTGTCTACATATGTATGACAAATACCCTCAAGATGACCAATTATAGGAACCTTAGAAAGTTCTTGAACTTTTCTTACAAGATTTTTTCCACCACGTGGAATTATAACATTGATATACTCTTTCATTTTGGAAAGCATTACATCAACCATCTTTCTGTTTTTAGAGTCTATAAATTGTATAAAGTTTTCATCTACTTTATTTTTTTTGAGCGCTTTTCTAAAAAGTTTTGACAAAACTCTATTTGAATTGATTGCCTCTGAACCTCCTCTTAAGATTACTGCATTACCTGATTTGAAACATAAACCCGCAACATCTGATGTAACATTTGGCCTACTTTCATAAATTACACCAATCACTCCTATTGGAATTGATATTCTACTAATATTTAATCCATTAGGTCTTTTCCACTTTTCTAGAACATGATTAATGGGATCTTTAAATCTAATAATACTAATAATAGAATTTCTGATGTGGTTTATTTTTTTCTCATTTAAATGAAGCCTACTGATTAAATTTTCTTTTAATCCTATTTTTTTTGCATAATTAATATCTTTAGTATTTTCTTTAATTATTAAATCTTTGTTTTCGTCAAGCATTTTAACATAGGAGACTAAAACACTATTTTTAACTTTTGTGTCTATTTTATATTGACTTGCTTTTCTTGCTCTTTTACCGATTAAATTCATATAATTATTCATTTATACTTCTACCATATCATCTTTATGAATAACTTCAGATTTTGCAACATACCCAAGTAATTTTTGAATTTCATTCGAATGTTGTCCCATAATTTTTTTTACTTCATCAGAAGAAAAAGAACTTAAACCCCTAGCGCATTCTTTATTTTTTTTATCTAAAACTTTTATATGATCACCTTTGTTAAATCTTCCTGATACATTTTTAATACCTGCAGCTAGTAAACTTTTTCCAAGCTTTAATGCTTTTTTGGCTCCATCATCAATTACAATATTTCCTTTAGGTGCAATTGAGCTAATTATCCACTTTTTTCTAGCATGAAGTTTAGAGACCTTTGGGCTGAACCATGTACAATTATTTTTTTCAATAATTTTTGAAATAGGATTTGAATACAGTCCGTTTGCAATAATCATACTGCTGCCAGCTAACTGACAAATTTTAGCAGCTTCAATTTTTGTTTGCATTCCTCCACTTCCATATTCATTAATTCCTTTGATATTAATTTCTTTTAAGTCTTTGTTTATATCATTTACTATTTTTATAAGTTTAGCGTCTTTATTTACTTTTGGATTTTTTGTAAAAAGGCCATCTACATCTGAAAGTAAAATTAATGTATCGGCGTTTGTAATTTGAGCTACTCTAGATGCCAATCTATCATTATCTCCATATTTTATTTCAGTTGTTGCAATTGTATCATTCTCATTAACAACTGGTATAAATCCAAGTTCGAATAAATTTTCGAATGTTCTTTTGGCATTTAAGGATCTTCTTCGCTCCTCCGTATCTTCTAGAGTTAACAAAATTTGTGAAATATTTAATTTGAATTTTGAAAAGGTCTGAGAGAATAAATTCATTAGTTCAATTTGGCCAATAGAGGCAATTGCTTGACTTTTATCTAACTTGATATTTTTTTTGTTAAAATTCATTTTTTTACATCCAAGAGCGATAGCACCTGAACTAACAATGACTATTTTTTGATTTTTATCTTTTAGTTTTTTGATGTCTCTCGCAAAGCTTGAAAGCCATTTTTTTCTAATTTTTTTATTTTCATCAACTAATAAAGATGAGCCAATTTTAATAACAATAATTTTCGAGTTTTTAAGATACATAGGATAACAATTTTGCCTTAATTTTTGAAACTGACTCTTTATTTAAAGTTGTCATTGTCATTATCTCACAATTTTTATCTTTAGAGAAATCATCAATTACATCTTTAGCTGTGTCTTCATCAATCAAATCTATTTTGTTAAACACAATTAATTCTCTCTTTTCAAGCATTTTAGAACTATAATTTTTAAGTTCATTTTTAACCTGATCATAAGACTCCTTGAGATCAATATTAGTAATATCAATTAAATGTAATAAAGATTTGCATCTTTCTATATGTTTTAAAAACTGTATCCCAAGTCCAACACCTTCATGGGCACCTTCTACTAATCCTGGTATATCAGCTATTGTAATTTCTTTATCATCATAACTAGCAACTCCTAAGTTAGGATTGAGTGTTGTAAATTTATAATTAGCAATTTTAGGATTTGCGTTTGTAAGTGCTGCCAACAAACTTGATTTTCCTGCGTTAGGTAATCCGATAATTCCAATATCAGCTATTGTTTTAAGTTGTAACCAAATAGTAAACTCTTCTCCCAAAGTTCCTTTAGTAAATTTTCTTGGAGCTCTGTTTGTGGAGCTTTTAAATCTAGTATTTCCCAAACCACCTTTGCCACCATTAGCCACAATGTACTCTTCTCCTTTTTTATTAAAGTCAAATAATAGAGTTTTGTTATCTTCTTCAAATACTTGGGTTCCAAGAGGAACTTTTAAAACCAAATCCTCACCACTTTTACCTGTTCGATTTTGACCAGAACCATTCTCTCCACGTTGAGCTTTATGATGTTGTTGATATCTGTAATCAATTAAAGTGTTTAAGTTTTCTTCTGATTTTAAAATTATAGAACCACCCCTGCCTCCATCACCTCCATCAGGTCCCCCAAACTCAACATACTTTTCTCTTCTAAAACTTGGTGAACCGTCACCACCGTTTCCAGCTTTAATATAAATTTTAACTTGATCGAGAAATTTCATAATACAACATTTTCTTGGTTGTACTATTAATTGGGTTTTACTGAAACGTAAGTTCTATCTAATTTAGATTTTTTGAATACAACTTTACCTTTGATAACAGAAAAAATTGAATGATCTTTTCCCATTCCAACATTTTCGCCAGGAAAAATTTTTGTTCCTCTTTGTCTAACAATTATATTTCCAGGTATTACAGTTTCTCCACCGTATTTTTTAACACCAAGTCTTCGACCGGCACTATCTCGTCCATTTCTCGATGATCCACCTGCTTTTTTTGTTGCCATAATTTACCTAATAACTATTTACTTGTAGCTTCCTTAACTTCTTCTTTTTTGGAAGCTGGTTTAATTTTTTCAGCTTCAGATAATACTTTACCATCTTTCGAAAAAATTTTGTTAATTCTTATCAAAGAAAATTGTTGTCTGTGTCCATTTTTTCTTCTTGAATTTTGCCTTCTTCTTTTTTTGAAAATTAGAATTGTTCTATTTTTACTATTTTTAATTAAAACTGCCTCTACCTTAGCACCTTCAATATTAGGAGTTCCAACTTCAATGTTTTTATCATCTCCATATGCTAGGATTTCATTAAATTCTATTTTAGTTTCAGGCTTTGAATCTGGAAGTTTTTCAATTTTTAATATTTCACCAGATTTAACTTTGTACTGTTTACCACCTGTTTTTATTACTGCGTACGACATAGTATTAGTATTAATTTTAAGTAATCGCAATATAGTTACCAGAAGCCTATAGTCAAGCTGAATTAGTTAGAAATTATCCTTTAAATCTCTTAGTTTTGAAAAGGTTTTTAGGTCATTTGCTCTTAAAAAAATATTACAATCAATTTCATCTTGTAAGGTTGATGGAATAGTAGGTAGATTATTATTTCTTTGCTTTTTTATAAATTCTATTTTTTTTAATAAAGAAGAATTTTCAGAATCATGTTCCAAACAAAATTTTGAATTGTTTAAAGTATATTCATGACCACAATAGATTTTTGTTTCTTTAGGTAAAGATTTTAATTTATTTAAAGAGTTATACATCTGTTCATATGTACCCTCAAAAATTCTACCACATCCAAGTGAGAAGAGAGTATCTCCAGTGAATAGTAAGTTTTCGCCGAAAAAATAAAAACAAATATGTCCTGTTGTGTGTCCTGGGATGTGAATAATTTTAGCTCTAAAATTTCCACTATTCCAAATTTCATCATCTTTTAATAAGATATCAATCTCTGGTATCCTTTTTGCATCTCCGTTAAATCCCAAAACAACAGATCCAAATTTTTTTTTCAATTCAGTATTACCACCAATATGATCATAATGATGATGAGTATTTAAGATGTATTTTAAATTAATTTTTTTATCGCTTAAGTAATTGATTATTGGTTTAGCTTCACTTGGATCAACAACACATGCCTCATGTTTGTCTTCATCGATAATTAAATAACTATAATTATCTTGTAGGCAAGGTATAATTTCTACTTTCATTTATTTTTCTATTAAAAATATTCCAAGATCAGCAAATAAATTTTTAGTTCCTAAATTATTATTTGTTATATTTGAAGTATTATTACTATTTAAAGCCAAGGTTTTTATCATTTTAATTTCTTTAGATTTTATAAAATTTACAAAATCTTTAATTGTGCACATATGCAAATTAGGTGTGCTGTGCCATTGTTCTGGTAAAGACTTTGTTATTGGCATTGTACCTTTAAATAATAGATGCAATCTAACTTGCCAATTACCAAAATTTGGTATCGTTACAATTGCTTTTTTCCCAACTCTTAAAAGTTCATCTAAAACAAGCTCAGGGCTTAAAAATGCTTGGAGTGTTTGACTCAACACAACATAGTCAAACGATTTATCAGGAAATTGTTTTAAGTCTTTCTCCGCGTTACCTTCTATTACGGTTAATCCTTTTGCAATACATTCTTGTACTTTTTCCTTAGATATTTCTAGTCCTCTTACATTTACATTTTTATTTTCTTTTAAAAATTTCATCAAAGTTCCATCTGCACAACCTACATCTAAAACTTTTTTATTATCCTCAATTAAATCTGATATTACTTTAAATTCATTTTTCATTTTTTAATTCTATATAAGATTTGTCTAAGAAATTCTTCAGAGCATTTAAAAAATCGGGTACATCTAATAAAAAAGAGTCATGACCTTTATCAGATACAATTTCTACAAAACCAACATCGGCTCCAATAGAATTTAAAGCTATAACAATATCTTTGTTTTCTTGGGTTGGATAAAGCCAATCAGAAGTAAAAGAAATTACAAAAAATTTAGCTTTTGTATTTTTAAATGCATCAGACAAATTTCCATTAAATTGTTTAACTAAATCAAAATAATCCATAGCCCTAGTTATGTAGAGGTAGCTGTTTGCATCAAATCTATCTACAAATACAGATCCTTGGTATCTCAAATAACTCTCAATTTGAAAATCTGCATCAAAACCAAATTTCAAATCTTCTCTTTCTTGCAATTTTCTTCCAAACTTTTCCTGCAAACCTTTTTTTGAGAGATAAGTTATATGAGCTGCCATTCTTGCAACAGCAAGCCCTTTACCTGGGTTTGTGTTATTAGCTTCATAATTTCCATCTTTCCAATTACCGTCAGCAGTGATTGCCTGTCTTCCTAGTTCATTGAAAGCAATATTCTGTGCTGAATGACTTGAAGTTGTAGCAATGGGTATAACAGTTTGAACTTTATCAGGAAAGTTAGTGATAAATTGAAGAACTTGCATACCTCCCATAGAACCTCCAGTAATTGCAAATAATTTATCAATTCCAAAGTGTTCAAGTAAATTATATTGTGCATTCACCATGTCATTAATTGTAATAACTGGAAAATCAGTTCCAAAAGATTTCTGTGTTTCAGGATCTTTATGACTTGGTCCATAAGACCCCATACATCCACCAATTACGTTTGAACAAATAACAAAATATTTATTAGTATCTATTGCTTTGTCTGGGCCTACAGCAAAACTCCACCAACCATCTTTTTTAGTAATAGGGTTTAAACCGGTTACAAATTGATCTCCAGTTAGTGCGTGAAATACTAATATAGCGTTGTCTTTATTCTCATTTAAAGACCCATAAGTTTCGAATGCAATTGGAAAATTGTTTATAGTTTTACCGCAATCTAATTTAAGAGGTTTTTTTACAATTAATGTCTTAATATTTTTTTCTGTGTTCATTTTAAAGCCTTTAGATGAATTGTGAGAAAAAAAACTATTTTAGCGGTTTTTTTTAAGCGCTCGCAATTCAGTTAAATCAGCGCATAAATTTTGTACAAGAACTTGTAATTTATGTCAATTTTTTAAAATAAGATCATATTCTCTATAAATATTTGTTTTTTTATCTATAAAGAGCTCATAAAAATAAAAAAAATGAGTACACCTAAATTTAAAAAATTTAACATAGAAGCTTATAAGCCTGGCAAATCTAAAATTAATAAAATTAAAAAAGTTATTAAATTATCAGCTAACGAGTCTGCTCTAGGGATGAGCCCATTAGCAAAAAAAGTAATATCTCAAAAAAATTTAGTTTTAGATAAATATCCAGACGGAAAATCTACCAATCTTAAAATGGCAATATCTAAAGCGTATAAATGCAATTTTGATAAAATTATATGTGGAGCAGGTTCTGATGAGGTAATTCAAATGTTATGTCAATTGTATCTAAATCCAAAAGATGAAGTGATTGTTCCTCAATATAGTTTTTTAATGTACAGGATTTATGCAAAAATAGTTGGTGCAAAAGTTGTGTTTGCAAAAGAAAATAAATTCAAAGTTTCAATTGAAAAAATATTGAAAAAAGTATCCAAGAAAACCAAAATAGTTTTTATTGCAAATCCAAATAATCCAACAGGAACATATTTAACTAAAAAAGAGACATTAGAACTTAGAAGAAAGTTGAACAAAAATATATTATTAGTAATTGATGATGCGTACTCAGAATATATGAAAAACAATGATTACAGATCTGGTTTAGAATTATTTAAAAATAAAGACAACGTATTTATATTGAGAACATTTTCTAAAATGTTTGGTTTAGCCTCATTAAGAATTGGATGGGGATATGGATCGAAACAAATAATTAGAGCGTTAAATGTTATTAAACCACCTTTCAATATAAATGGCTTGGCTCAAGTTGCGGCCGCAGAGTCTTTGAAGGATAAGCAATTCATTCAAAAGTCCATTAGACATAATTTAAATTATGCAAATAGATTAAAAAAATTTCTTGAAAAATATAATATTTTTTCAAATGCTGTATCAGCAAATTTTTTACTATTAAATTTTGATAAGTGTAAATACTCAGCAAATTTTCTATACCAAAAATTAAAAAATAAAGGAATTATATTAAGATCTACTGAAGATGGTTATCATATTAAAAACAAATTGAGATTGACTATTGGCTCATCTAGAGAAAATCTAATGTTCATGAATGCAGTAAGAAAGATTTTTAATTAAATGAAAAATATTTTAATCATAGGTTGTGGTTTACTTGGATCTTCAGTTTTAAGATCAATACATAAAAATAAATTAGCAGATAAAGTATATATTTATGAAAAGTCAAAAAAGAATATATCTACACTCAAAAAGCTCAAACTACCTGGAAAGTTGATTGGTTCATTAAAAGAAGCTGTAACAAAATCTGATTTTATAATTTTGTGTACACCTATGAGTGAATACAAAAATATAATTGTGAAAATAAATAATTATATTTTACCTAATACATTAATTACCGATGTTGGTTCTTCAAAAATTGAATCATCAAAAATAATAAAAAAATTTTTAAAAAAAGGAATTGCATGGACTTCCAGTCATCCAATTGCTGGTTCTGAAGTAAGTGGACCACAACACGGAAAGAGTAATATGTTTGAGAGTAGATGGTGTATTTTAATTAAAGAAAAAAATACAATTAAAAAAAATTTAAATTTTCTGAAAAAATTTTGGGAGAAAATTGGATCAAAAGTCACAATTATGTCACCTGAAAAACATGATAAAATTTTTTCAATAACTAGTCATTTGCCTCACTTAATTGCATATAATTTAGTTAAGTCAGCTCAAGATTTTGAGAAAAAACAAAGCTATGATTTAATCAAATATAGCGCAGGAGGACTAAGAGATTTTTCAAGAATAGCAGCTTCTAATGAAATTATGTGGCGAGATATTTTTTTTAACAACAATAAAAATATTTCAAACGCTATTGATTTGTTTATTAAAAATTTGAAATCATTTAAATCTGATATTAATTCAAAAAATAATAAATCAATTATTAATAAGCTTATCCAAACTAAAAAAGTCAGATCAAAAATAATTAAACTCAAACAAGATATCAATAAGCCAGATTTTGGAAGAAGCTAAATTTTAATTTTAGCTATTTTTTTAACTTTAAGTTTTGCTGTATTTTCAATTCTTTTAATTGTATTAATTATAGGCATAATCAATACTTTTTTTTCAGGTCCATATGCATGTATCAATTTCTTTGAATTTAAACATATTGCTACATGCCCTTTCCAAAAAATGATATCTCCTTTTTGGTAATTTCTTTTTAAGTTTCCTTTTAAATATTTAATTTGATCCTTGGTATCTCGAGGAAAAAACTTATTATTATAATAGTAAAATATTTGTAATAAGGCCGAGCAATCTATTCCTCTATAACTTTTTCCACCCCAGATATATTTTGTATTCAAAAATTTTTTAAAGATTTTAATGAAGTTTTTTTCTTTATAATTTATGTTTTTTATATCTTTTTTTTTAATCCATTTATTTTTATCAATTCTGGCATAATTTTTATTAGTTTCTTTAACTGACAACCTTGATCCAAGAGATAGATAAATATTAGTTTTTAAATTTGGTTTTTTATAGATATTTGTTTTTAAGCTACTTACTTTATAATTAGCTTTAAATTCTTTTGAATAATTTTTATTTTGAATGTACCCAGTATAATTATCAAAACTAGATTTTATTTTTATCCAATTTTTTGTTTTATATAAAATTTTAAATTTCTCGCCATACAATATTTGTGAAGTTACTTCTGAAAATTTAGAGGATTTCTTATAAATATTAGAAAAACTTCCTGTAAAATAAAATTTATTTTGCACCAATTTTAATTTTATTTTTTATCATCCATAGACATATTAGTGAAGGAATAACCATAATTGTTGTTAAGACAAAAAATGTTCCCCAATCTCCGTTCAACCAATCTACTAAAGCTCCTGATGATGATGCTAGAGTTGTCCTCCCAGCAGTCCCTACAGATGCAAGTAATGCATATTGTGTTGCTGTATATGTTCGATCAACTAGTAAGGATATAAATGCTACAAATGCTACAGTTGCAAAAGCTGCAGTAATATCGTCAGCAATAACTGCTATTGCAAATAATAATTCTGATTTACCAGTCCATGCTAAGACAGCAAATAACAGATTTGTAATCGCCATTAATCCTCCAGCAAAGAACATAGTTTTTATAGTTCCAGCCCTCATGGCCATTACACCACCAATTAAAGTAAATACGACAGTTGTGATCCAACCTAATCCTTTTGAATAGATTGCTATTTGTCCTTTTGAAAAGTCTATTTCTTTATAAAATACAATCGACATTCTACCCATGAATGCTTCTCCAATTTTAAATAAAAAGACAAACCCTAAAATTCCTGCAGCTATGGCAAAACCATTTTTTTTAAAGAAACTAATAATAGGCCCACCAATTGTTCCACTTATATAGGCAACAAAAGTTGTAAAAATATTGTTAGAACCTAGTTTTCCTTTAATTAGGTTGTCAGTTTCCTTTTGCTTTGATTGTCTGTCAGTTTCTACAGGTTCATGAACAAACATTAGGGCAATATTCATTAAAATAATTAGAACACCTAATATTAAAAAAGTTGCTTGCCAGTAATTTTGGATACCAATATTTTCAAAGAACTCCGCAGTAAATAAAGCAACTACACCACCTAATTTGTAACCTGTCCACCAACCAACTACAGCCATAGCAGCACCTGCTGCCATTGATTTTCCCTCATTTTCGTCAATTTGTTCAATTCTTAATGCATCTACCGTTATGTCTTGAGTTGCTGATGCTATAGCGATGATTAATCCAACTGTAATTATCAACGCTAAATTTTCTGTAGGATTTATAATACTCCAAACTAGTAAACTTAATAGAATTACTAATTGCATTAAAACAATCCAACCTCTTCGGTGACCTAATTTTTTAGTTAGGAAAGGAATTTGAATTCTATCTATGATTGGTGCCCAAAGATAATTAAAAGCATAAACTCCAAAAATAAGTCCTGCCCATCCAATAGTAGATCTACTTAATCCTTCCTCTTTTAACCAAAGACTTAAACTACTAGCAATCAAGACCCATGGAAATCCACTGATTGCACCAAGTAATAAAATTCTTAGCATTCGAATATCTTTGTAAACTGAAATTGAGTCTAACCAGGATGTTTTTTTTATTTCAGACATAATTAGTTTTTCCAAAATGATGGTAAAAATAATACTAATATTGCAAATAACTCAAGTCTACCTAAAATCATACCAACTGTTAAAATCCATTTAGAAAGATCTGGTAATGAAGAAAAATCTCCATTTGGACCAATTATTGGACCAAGACCAGGTCCAACATTTGAAATAGACGTAGCGGCACCTGAGACAGCAGTAATAAAATCCAAACCAGTTAAAGATAGCAATGCAGTTAGAATAAAAAATATTAGTATATAAAAATAAATAAATGAAATAATTGAAGCTATAAACTTTTCATCAACTGCACTTTGATCATACTTAATTACAAATACTCCTTTAGGATAAATTATTTTTTTTAATTGGTTTAGAATAAATAGATAAAGAATTTGAATCCTAAATATTTTTACACCACAAGCTGTAGATCCTGCACATCCACCTATAAACATTAGCGCAAGAAACAAGGTTATAGGAAAACTACCCCAGTTATCAAATTCTGCATTTACATAACCAGTACCACTCAAGATTGATATAGTATTAAAAAATATTGATCTTAAGCTAAAGTTTTCATGGTTAGAAAATAATAAGTAAATAGATAAAATAATAACAGTGAGTATTATTATTTTTAAAAAAGTTTTGATTTGAATATCATTTAAAAAAATTTTTTTGTTCCCACTAATAAATTTAATGTAAGCAATAAAAGGAATGCTACCCAATATAATAAAAAACATTGATGAAACTTCGATTGGCAAACTATTAAAGTAACCAATAGACTCGTTGTAATTAGAAAAGCCTCCAGTAGCAATTGTAGTCATTGAGTGGGTTAAGCTGTCAAATTTACCCATACCAAATATCCAATAAGTGATTGCACAAAGCCCTGTTAACCCTGAGTAAATATAAATTAATCTAAGTGCTATTTCTTTTGACTTAGGGAGTATTTTTTCTGAAGAGTCATTACTTGAAATTTTAAATAACTGCATACCTCCAACATTCATTATTGGCATTAAAGTAATCGCCATTACAATTATTCCAATTCCACCAAGCCATTGTAAAATGGCTCTCCATAAAAGAAGACCCTTTGGTGCGTTCTCCAAATCTGAGATTATGGTAGATCCAGTTGTAGTAATTCCTGACATACTTTCAAAAAAAGAGTCAGTAATTGAAAGTTCAATACTAGAGAATACAAATGGTAAAGACCCAAATATTGCAATACTAATCCAAGATAGAGCAGTCAATAAGAAAGCTTGTTGTAGATTAAGTTTTTTATCATGATCTAAATTAGATAAAAAAAACAAAGTTCCAAAGATTATAGTTACAATAGATGAACCAAAGAAAGATGAGTCTATCTCTGAGTAAAAGAATTGTACTATAATTGGGATGAACATTGATACACCCAATATTATTTGCAGAATTCCCAGTGTAAAAAAAACAGTTTTGTAATTAGACATTTTGAAAGAACAATATTTTATGGTAAATAAATTTCAACTCTATAAGAATTAATATAATCACTAGTTTAAGGTTAAAAAGAGCAATTCATGATTAAAAAAGATGTCCTAGAAAAGACAAGTGCTTGGCCGTTTGTTGAAGCTAAAAAAATGCTTCGTGAAAGAAAAGGTTTTATTGAAAAAAAAGGTAAGATTACTCTTCAAACTGGATATGGTCCAAGTGGATTGCCTCATATAGGAACTTTTGGAGAAGTTGCACGAACTTCAATGATGGTTAATGCACTTAATCAACTCACAGATTTACCAACAGAAATTATTACATTTTCAGATGACATGGATGGCTTGAGAAAAGTTCCAGATAATGTTCCCAACCAAGAATTGTTGCAACAAAATCTTCACAAACCTCTAACACAAGTGCCTGATCCTTTTCAAAAATTTAATAGTTTTGGAGAACATAATAATAAAATGTTGAAGGATTTTTTAAACAGTTTTAATTTTAAATATAATTTTAAAAGTTCTACATCTTTGTACAAGGCGGGATTTTTTAATCCTACTTTGAAAATCATTTTAGAAAATTATGAAGGAATAATGAATATTATTTTACCAACACTTGGGAAAGAAAGACAAAAAACATATAGTCCTTTTTTACCTATATGCCCTGACACTGGTCATGTTTTGGAGATACCAGTTATAGAAATTGATCAGTCTAATTCTAAAATAATATTCGATAATAAAGGTAAAAGATTAGAGAGTAGTATTTTAGACGGTAATTGTAAATTACAGTGGAAAGTAGATTGGGCAATGAGATGGTTTGCTTTAGATGTTGATTTTGAAATGTATGGTAAGGATTTAATTGAAAGTGCAATTTTATCTACAAAAATCATTAATTTATTGGGGAAAAAGAATCCATCAGGATTTGCATATGAACTTTTTCTAGATGAAAAGGGTGAGAAAATTTCAAAATCTAAAGGCAATGGAATAACAATTAATCAATGGTTAAAGTATGCTTCACCAGAAAGTTTATCTCTATATATGTATCAAAATCCAAAAAGAGCGAAAAAACTTTATAAAGAAATAGTTCCAAAAGCAGTAGATGAATATTTAGATAACATTGAAAAATCTAAGAAGCAGACTGAGCAGCAATTAGTAATGAATCCAGTGTGGCATGTCCATAATGGTAGTATTCCAAAAGAAGACATGATTATGAGTTTTTCAATGTTATTAAATTTAGTCGAGACAAGTAATGCAGATAGTAAAGATTTGTTATGGAAATTTGTAAAAAAATACAAGCCCAATATTCAAGAAACTAACTTTCCAATTTTTGATGGATTAGTAGGCTACGCAATTAAATATTTTAATGATGTAATTAAGTCTCAAAAAAAATACAAAACACCTTCTGAAGATGAAAAAAAAGCACTTGAGGCTTTAATTATAACTTTAGAAAAATGTAATGATCAGATGCCACCAGAGGAAATTCAAACTTTGATTTATTCTACTGGAAAAGAAAATGGTTATGCTGAAAATTTAAGGGATTGGTTTAAACTTATTTATGAGGTGGTTTTTGGTGATGAAAATGGACCAAGAATGGGATTTTTTATAAGTTTTTTTGGTGTTAATGAAACAAAAGACCTTATAATGAGTAAACTCAAATAATGTATTCAAATTTAAGATCTTTAATTTTCAAATTAGATCCTGAAAAAGCCCATACTTTAGCAATTCAATCCTTAAAATTTAATTTAGTATCAAATGTATTTGATGAAAATAAAAATGATCCAATTTTTAAAACACAAATATTTGGTAAAGATTTAAGTAATCCAATAGGAATAGCAGCTGGTTTTGACAAAAATGCAGAAGTTTATAATCCTTTGTTTAAATTGGGATTTGGTTTTGTTGAAGTTGGAACTGTTACTCCTTTAAAACAATATGGCAATGAAAAGCCAAGAGTATTTAGATTAGTAGAAGATCAAGCATTAATTAATAGATTGGGATTCAACAATCAAGGATCTGAAACTATTTTAAATAGAATAAAATCAAATAAAAAAAACGGAATACTTGGAGTAAATGTTGGACCAAATAAAGACTCTGATAATCGATTAAACGATTATTTAATTGGATTAGAAAAATTTTGTGAAGTTGCTGATTATATTACCATTAATATTTCCTCTCCAAATACTGAAAATTTAAGAAATTTTCATGATGAAAATAAATTAAAAGAATTATTAAAATCAATTAAAGATAAGAAAAATGAACTGAAAACAAATATTCCAATCGTAGTTAAAATTTCTCCAGACATTGATTTAAAGCAAATAGAATTAATATCAGAGATTCTTTTAGAAAATAATATATCTGCGATAATTATTTCAAATACATCAGAAAGTACTAGAGATGATTTAAAGAATATTCAACGTCATCAAAAAGGAGGCTTGTCAGGAAAGCCAATTGAACAAAAATCAAATTTACTTATTAATCAATTCTTTAAACTACTAAATGGAAAAATTAAAATAATTGGGGTAGGAGGTATTGATTCTGGAAAGTCTGCATATGATAAATTTTTGTCAGGGGCAGATTATATTCAGTTATATACCGGGATGGTATTTCAAGGACCTAACATTGCTGCAAACATTAAAAAAGAGCTAAAAGAATTACTTCTTAGAGATGGAGTGAAAAATATTTCAGAAATCGTTGGAAATAAAACTTTTTCTTAATTTTAATAAACTTGACGCCTTTAATATCTCCCCTTATATAGGCAGTGAAATTATGTCAAAAAAATGTGAACTAACTGGTAAAATTCCTATGAAAGGTCATAACGTTAGTCATGCTAACAACAAGACCAAAAGAAGATTTTTACCTAATTTAAAGAAAGTAAAATTTACAAGTGAACTTGCTGGAAGAAGTTTGAAACTAACAGTCAGCAATTCAGGAGTAAGATCAGTTGATAAAAAAGGAAGTTTTGACGAGTTTTTAAAAACTGTAAAAAACAAAAATATATCACCAAGATTAAAAAAACTTAAAAAAGTTATTATATTAAAATCACCATATAAAAAAAAGCCAGTAGCTAAATCTGCTTAATGAATAAATTTTTTATCGGCCTATCTCTAATGATGGGTTTGATTGTTTTATCATCAAACTATCTTGTTCAATTTCCAATAAATTATTATGGATTAAATGAAATTCTTACTTATGGAGCATTTACTTATCCAGTAGCTTTTTTAATAACTGACTTAGCAAATAGATCTTATGGAAAAACAATTGCCAGAAAAATAGTTTATTTTGGTTTTTTTATAGGAATTATTTTTACTCTATTTTTTTCAACAAACTTCGAAGATTTAATCTCTATTAGAATTGCAGTTGGATCAGGAGTCGCTTTCCTTACAGCCCAATTGCTTGATATTCAAATATTTGATCGTCTAAGAAAAAAACAGTGGTTTGTTGCCCCATTAACTTCATCATTAATTGGCTCAACTATTGATACTTTTTTATTTTTCTCAATATCATTTTATGGAACAGAGGTTCCTTGGGTCACTTTATCTTTGGGTGATTTGGGTGTTAAAATATTTGTAGCATTAATAATGTTAATACCATTTAGAATGTTATTAAAAATATTTAATCCAATTAAAATCTAATATAAAAATTTATAAGATAAAATTTTATAAGCTAATTTAGCAACAAGAAAATTATAGGAGTTAAATCCTTTAATTGGAGAAAGTTCATTAATGTCAGCTCCAACTATATTTGAGTTTTTTGCAGCAATTCTAATTATCTCTAATGTTTCGTCCCATAACAATCCACCTGGTTCAGGTGTTCCAGTAGCAGGCATAATACTTGAGTCTAATCCGTCTACATCAAACGTTAAGTAAACAGTCTTATTTCTTATTAATTTTTTAAATTTATTTAAATTCCATTTTTTTTTATCTTTTGCCCAGAAGATATCTATTCTATTTGAATTTTTTTTCAAAAATGGAATTTCACTTTCTGATATATTTCTAATTCCAAAAGAAATTAAAGATATATTTTTATAATCTAAACATCTTCGTATTGCTGAGGCATGTGAAAATCTTTCACCATTATAACTTTCTCGTAAATCTGCGTGCGCATCAAAATGTAAAAGACAAATATTTTTATATTTTTTTGTAAAAGGAATAATGCATCCTGGTGTAATTGAATGTTCTCCACCAAAAGTCATTGGAAATAGTTTTTTACCTAAAATTTCCCCATTGATTTTAGAAATTTTATTTAATGCTAATTTGATATTTTTATCGATTTTAAATGGTTTTAATGTCTTGATACCTATTTTTTTGTAAGGTTCGCAATTTAGTTCCTCATCGTAAAGTTCAACTTGGTGAGAAGCTTTGATAATTTCTTTTGGTCCATTTTTTGTTCCACCACCATAACTAACTGTTTTTTCAAGTCCAAATGGAACAACTACTACTTTTTCTTTGAATTTGAATTTATTATCAATTCCTAAGAAACCAAGTTTGTTTGATAAATATTTCAATTTTATATAAATATTTTTGAGAAGTTTTTTCGTTCTCTATTTTTCCACTCACCTTTATGGTAAGCATCGCTAGCTATTAATGGCAATACACTTGTTGCTTCAGCAAATACCATTTGTTCTTTAGTGATATCTACTTTACCCCAAGAACTTGCTTCTTTTAAAGTAGAACTACTACATGCACCATCTCTACTATCAGCAACTGTAATTTGTACAGCATACTTATGCATATCTACATTTTCACCAAGAAGCTCAGCACAAATAACAGTGTCTTGAATAAAATTTTTAGGAACTCCTCCACCAATCATAAATAAACCAGAACCTTTTGATTTGATTTTAATTTCCGTTAGTTCTCTGAACTCTCTAACAGAGTCTATAGTCATATGTTTTTTAGGATTTTTTTCTTGATGCATTACAAGACCAAAACCTGCGCTAGAGTCTGTGAAAGCTGGACAAAAAATTGGAACATTATTATCGTAAGCTGTTTCAATTAAAGAGTCTTTCTTTTTTGAATTTTTTTTTAAATATTTTCCCATTTCTAAAATAAACTCTCTGGAAGTATAACTTCTTGGTTCTAAAGTATCTGCTATTTCACAAATAATTTTATCACACATTTGAAGTTCTTCTTCGTCGATATATGTGTCGTAAATTCTATCAATATAGTTGTCTCTTAATTCAGTATCATCTTGAAATTGAGATCCTTGATAATGTTTAAATCCAAGAGCTTCAAAAAAATCCATATCTACAATTGATGCCCCTGTTGCTACAATTGCATCAACCATATTGTATTTAACAAGATCTTTATAAATATTCATACATCCTGCAGCAGATGTTGATCCTGCTAAAGTAAGAAAAATTGTACATTCCTTATCTTTAAGCATTTCGTTGTAAATGTTTGCTGCATTTGCAGTTTCTCTAGACACAAATGACATTTTCTCCATTGAAGAAATAATTGTTCTAGAGTCAAATGAAGTAATATCTATATGTTCGACAGGATTTTTTAAAAAATCTCTTTTACTGTTGTGTCCTGGATTTTTTTGGTCTGACATTAAGCAACCATATGAGCGCTTTTAACGTCTTTTTCATACATTGACATTATTGGTTTATCTTCAACTTCATAAATTTCATTTGAATAGTAACCATTGAATTGTGTTCTAAAAGTTAATCCATACGCTCCAAGTTGACCAAGTTCTATGTAATCATTTTCCTTAATATTATTTGGTAATATAAAAGGTCCTTTCATATAATCCATGCTATCGCAAGTAGGACCAAAGAAATCAAAAGCAGTCAATTTTTTTGAAATTATTTTATTTGAATTTTCTTTAATCATTTTAGATGGGTAGATGATGTTAGGTGTTCCTGCATCAAATAGCGTTCCATATGTTCCGTCATTTATATAAAGTTTTTGTTTTTTTCTTAAATTAACTTTAACAATAGTTGAACCACTTTCTGCAACCAATGCTCTTCCTGGTTCACAAATTATCTCCGGTAATTTCTCTAATTTTAAATTAGATAAACTTTTTTTAATTTCATTAAAGTATTCATCTAATGACTGAGGAATTAAATCTGGATAAATTGTAGGAAAACCTCCTCCAACATTTATTGTATCGGGGATTATTTTTGTTTTTTTAATTATATTTCCAATTTCATTTATACCTTTAGCGTATGAAATTGGATGCATACACTGCGATCCAACATGAAAACATAATCCAATTTTTTTTGCATATTGTTTTACTAATCTTAGTAATCCTACAGCTTCAGATGTTAGTGCTCCAAATTTTTTAGATAAATCAATTTCAGCATGTTCATTTGAAACAGCAACTCTTACAAATAATTTTAAATCTTTCGCATTATTTGTGCTTTCAATAATTTTGATTAACTCTTCTTTTGTATCTAATGAAAAAGTTTTTACACCATAATTAAAATAGGCCTCTTTGATACTTTCTCTACTTTTTACGGTATGCATGTAAGAGCATTTTGCATTTTGAGTAAGTTTTCTTATAGCCTTAATTTCTTCAATTGAGGCAACATCAAATTGGTTTACACCAGTATTTAAAATAGTTTGAATAACTTCAGGATGTGGGTTTGTTTTTACTGCATATAATATTTTTCCAGGGAACTTATCTAAGAAAAATTTAACCGAAGACTTTATGGATTTCTTCCTAATACAATAAACAGGTTTTTCAGGTTTCAGTTGATTTATAAGATCTTCAACTGACTTAAATTTTTGCATTGCATATGCCTCCTAAAAAAAATTTAATAAAAAAAAGTTTTTAGTAAAACTTTAATAATTTGAGCCATATAATGTAAACACAGCCAATGTAAAGCAAATAATTCAAGGCTGATTTGTGCAATTTTCATATATTGTAATATTAGATTTTGACCCCATATATGGTTGATGAAAAACGAAGCCAAATTACAGAATTTAAGTGATTTTGAGAATAAATCGCTTTTGATTGTAGATGACGATAATCCTTTTAGAGAAAGACTTGCAAGAGCAATGGAGAAAAAAGGCTTTGAAGTTTTTCAAGCAGAGAGTGTAAAAAAAGGTATAGAGTCAGTTAAAAGTAAAAAACCAGGTTTTGCAGTTGTAGACTTAAGACTTGGAGACGGTAACGGTCTTGAGGTTGTTAGAGAAATTCAATCCTCAAATGATGATAGCCGAATTATAATGCTAACCGGGTATGGAAATATTCCCACTGCAGTTGCAGCAATTAAAGAAGGTGCAATTGATTACTTAGCAAAACCAGCAGATGCAGAAGATGTAGAAAAAGCATTGTTGGCAGATCCAGCTAAAAAGGCTGCACCACCAGAAAATCCAATGTCAGCAGATAGAGTTAAATGGGAACATATTCATAGAGTATTTGAGTTATGTAATAGGAATGTTTCTGAAACAGCTCGGAGATTGAAGATGCATAGAAGAACTCTTCAAAGAATTCTATCTAAAAGATCCCCTAGATAATATTTCTTATTTTAATTATTTGTTTAGTTACTAAAGCTAAAATAATAATTTTAAATAATTCTGCTAATAAAAACGGTTTTGCACCTAGAGAAAATATTGGTTTATCCCAACCAATTAGAGTACCTAGCCATATTAAACCCAAGATATAGATTGTAGAGGTTGCAATAACTAGTTTAGTTAAAATAATTATAAAATTATCTTTTGTATTAATTTTTGAAGCTAAATAACAAGCAGTTAAAAAACCAATTAAATAACCCATCGTTGGGCCAGTAAAATAGACTATGCCAATTCCTTTTTCTGGAGAGTTTGAAAATACAGGTAATCCTGCAATACCCTCTAATAAATATAAACCTACAGAAGCTAAACCAATTTTATAACCTAAGCTTACACCTAAGAATAGCACAACAAATGTCTGCATTGTCATTGGAACTGGATAAAATGGAATTTTAATTTTTGCAGAAATAGTTAAAGCAATTGAACCTAGAATCACAGCTAACAAAGATTTTATGATTTTTGTTTGTGTTAAGTTTTTTGTAAGTTCCATATTGAAATAATACTCAAAATATAAAAAATAATCTAGCTATATTAGCCTGAAGATTTAATTTTATTTTTTTATATACAGAAATTGTTAGCAATGTAATATTTGTTAATCCTCATGAATAAAATACAAAAAACAGATCATTTTTATTTAATTGATGGCTCTGGTTATATTTTTAGAGCTTATTATGCTTTACCACCATTAACTAGAAAAAGTGATGGACTACCCACAGGTGCTGTAAGTGGATTTTGCAGTATGTTGTTTAAATTATTAGAGGATTCTAAATCTGATCAAAATCTACAAAAACCAACTCATTTTGCAGTAATTTTTGACTCTGCCAGAAAGACTTTTAGAAATGAAATTTATAGCGATTATAAAGCTAATAGATCAGAAGCTCCTGATGATCTAGCACCTCAGTTTGAGTATATTAGAAAATCAGTTTTAGCTTTTAATTTACCTTCTGTGGATTTACCAAACTATGAGGCTGATGATCTCATAGCCACATATGTTGATCAAATTCTTAAAAAAGGGGCAAAAGTTACAATCGTTTCATCGGATAAAGACTTAATGCAACTTTATAAAAAAGGTGTTCGAATTTTTGACCCTATGAAAAATAAATTTATCACAGAAGAAGATGTGATTAAAAAGTTTGGTGTTGATGCTTCAAAAGTTATAGATGTTCAATCTTTAGCAGGCGATAGTAGTGATAACGTACCGGGTGTTCCAGGAATAGGAGTTAAAACAGCTGCAGAACTAATCAATAAATATGGCACACTAGAAAAATTATTAGACTCTGCTCATGAAATTAAACAGAATAAAAGAAGAGAAACTTTAATAGAGAATAAAGATAAAGCTTTAATTAGTAAAAAACTTGTTACTTTAGATCACAAGTCTCCAGTAAATAAAAATTTAACAGAATTTAAACTAAAGGAAGTTGATAAAGATAAACTGTATAAATTTTTAAGAGAAATGGAATTTAATAGATTATTAAGTTCTGCAATTTCAGCTTATGGTGAACCAAAGCTATCTACATCTGAAAACAACTTAAAATCAACTGAAAAACAAAAACCAATAAATAATAAAGATTATCATCTAATTACAAATATAGATGAAATTGATAAGTGGATAGAAGAAGCTGAGGAAGTAGGGGAAGTTGCTGTTGATACAGAAACAAACTCGTTAGACCCCCATCAAGCTGATTTAGTTGGAATTTCACTATGTTCAAAAATTGGAAAAGCTTGTTATATCCCAGTTGGTCATAAATCTAAGGATTGTTTAAATAAAGAGAGTGTTATCAATAAATTAAAAAACTTATTAGAGGACTCAAGTGTTAAAAAAATTGGTCAAAATATTAAATTTGATTTTATAGTTTTTTATAAACTTGGCATTTCACTTTCATCGATGGAAGATACTATGCTCATGTCATATGTTTTAGATGCTGGAAAAAACAGACATAATATGGATACTCTTTCAGATATTCATCTAGGACATAAGACAATTTCATTCAAAGAAATTGTTGGAACTGGTAAAAAAGAAATAAATTTTAGCGATGTAGAATTAGAAACAGCAAAAAATTATGCAGCAGAAGATGCAGACGTTACTTTTAGATTATATAAAAAATTTATCAAAAGCTTAAAATCTGAAAAATTATTTAATATCTATGAGATTTTTGAAAAACCACTAATTAAAATCCTTGCATTCATGGAAATTGAAGGTGTTGAAGTAGATAGTAAATTTTTAAACTCTCTTTCTTCTAAATTTGATAAGAAAATCAAAAAAATTGAAAAAGAAGTTTTTAAAATTTCCAAGAAAGAATTTAATATTGCTTCGCCGAAACAATTGGGAGAAATTATATATAATGATCTTAAAATTGCAGGGACAAAAAAAACAAAAAAAGGAAGTTTTGCAACAAGTGCAAGTGTTTTAGAAGATTTAGCCTTCAAAGGCCATGAATTTCCAAAATTAGTATTAGATTGGAGGCAAGTTTCAAAATTAAAAAATACGTACTCAGACGCTTTACCAGAGCATATTAATCCAAATACAAAAAGAGTTCATACATCGTTTTTATTAGCAGCAACAACAACAGGCAGATTAGCTTCAAGTGATCCAAATCTTCAAAATATTCCAATTAAATCTGAAGATGGAAAAGATATAAGAAAAGCGTTTAAGGCTAAAAAAGATCATTTATTGATATCTGCAGATTACAATCAAATTGAGATGAGAATCTTAGCAGACCTTGCAGATGTTAAGGAACTTAAAAAAGCTTTTAAAAATAACGAGGATATTCACTCCTTAACAGCTAGCCAAATATTTAATATTGATATCAAAAAGGTAAATCAAGATCATAGAAGGAAAGCTAAAGCAATAAACTTTGGAATAATTTATGGAATTTCTCAGTATGGTTTAGCCAAACAAACAAATGTTTCTAATTATGAAGCAGAAGAATTTCTTAACGCTTATTTTGCTAAATTTCCTGAAATTAAAGTTTATATGGATAACACAATTAAATTTTGTAGAAAAAGCGGCTATGTAAACAATATATTTGGAAGAAGATCTCATTTTAATGGAATAAATGATAAGAATTTTAATGTTAGAAATTTTCAAGAGAGAGCAGCAATTAATGCTCCAATTCAAGGATCAGCATCTGAAGTTATGAGATTAGCAATGATTAGACTAGACAAAAAATTAAATGAAGAAAAAAATTTGAAATCAAAAATGCTTCTTCAAATACACGACGAGCTTATTTTTGAAGTCCCAAAAAAAGAGGAAAACGCAATGGTCAAGTTAATACAGAATGAGATGACCAGTGTTACTCAAAGTGATTATCATTCCTTTTCAACCCCCTTAACAGTTGATGTAAATGTTGGTGATAATTGGGGAATGCTTCACTAATTGTATTCAATTGCCTAATTTAGAACAATTTAATATTTTTATATTAAAAAACAAAAATGCAAAAACAAACTATAGCTCTAATCGATGATGACAGGAATATACTAACTAGTCTTAGTATTGCTTTAGAAAAAGAGGGTTTCAAAGTTCAGACTTATATTGATGGAGAGAGTGCATTAATTGGTCTTACTAGAATGCCACCTGATTTAGCAGTTATTGATATTAAAATGCCTAAAATGGATGGAGAAGAATTGCTTAAAAAATTAAGAAAAAAAACTTCATTGCCAGTAATATTTTTAACATCCAAAGATGATGAAATTGATGAGTTGCTAGGATTAAAATTAGGTGCAGATGATTTTGTAAAAAAATCTGGTGGATTTTCAATTAAAGTTTTAATTGAAAGAATAAGAGTTCAATTAAGAAAAAAAGACTCAAATAATACATTAGAGGAAAATAAAAGCTTAATATCACATGGTAGATTAAAACTTGATCCATCTCAGCTTGAGTGTGAGTGGAATGGCAAACAATTGCCAGATAAATTAACAACTACTGAATTTTTGATTGTTAAAGAATTGGCAAAAAGACCTGGGATAATTAAAGAAAGAGCTCAACTAATGGATATTGCTTACAGAGAAGACACAGATATTGAAGATAGAACTATTGATAGTCACGTCAAAAGAATAAGAAAAAAATTCAAAAAAGTAGATCCTGATTTTTCAGCTATTGAAACTAGATATGGTAGTGGATATAGATGGAATGTTAGCTGATGTTTAGTAAATACTTAAAGACACTTTCTATACTTAAAAAATTTCTATTTATAAACTTTGTAATATTTACAGTTATCGGTTTATTTACACTTATTTATCTTACTAATATTGAACCAAGTTTATTAAAAAAAAAATCTGAAGATCATATTAATATTATTAATAATACGACTGATAATATTAAAAGATTGAATATAAAATTTCAGGAAAATGATATTAGAAAATTTTTATTTTCTACAAGATTTATTTTTCAAAATTTAGACAGAGTCATTTTCTTTGATAATAAATTAGAATTAATTGGTGATACTGATACTTTAGATCTTGATCCACGATCTTTTTCAACACGATTAGATAAAATTGAATTTGAAAGTTTGAGTGAAGAAGTTAATCAAGATGAAAACAAAGAAAATAATTTTTCTCAAAATAATGAAACAAAGGCTTCATTTAAAGATTTATTAGAAAGGTATAATAATTCAGATAACTATGGAAATTATTATACTTTTACAGAAGATAATTTAAATCAATTTAAAGTTACAACAGTTAAAAATGTAAAAATTGATGAAAATAATTTAGGTTTTATAGTTATCTCAGAGAACGCCAATGAGATTAAGACAGCTATAGATGAGAGAAGAGCATTTGTAATTAGAACAGCTATATCAGTTGGTTTTGTAATTTTAATTTTTTCTTTTGTACTTAGCAGATATTTTATTAAACCAATTCAAAACCTAGTCGGATACACAATCAAAGTAAAAGAAAAAAACCCTGGTAAAACGGGAATTGAAAATTTGAAGAATAGAAATGATGAATTAGGATTATTATCAAATTCAATGGAGGATATGACTAATGAATTGCAAAAACGAATTTCTCATGCAGAAAATTTCTCAACAGATTTAGTTCATGAAATAAGAAATCCACTAGCATCTTTAAAAAGTGCATCGGAAATTTTAAAAGATACAAAAGATATAAATCAAAGAACTAAACTTTTGGACATTCTTACGCATGATGTGCAAAGAATTGAAAGATTAATTACAGATTATTCACAAATGTTGAAAGATGAAGTTGCTCTTAGTAAAGAGCAAATGAAAAAATTAGATATACAACCAATCATCCAATCTGTTGTTGATGATTATAACAACATTTATAAATTCAAGAAAAATATAAGTATAAACTATCAAAATGATGGAAAGTCAGAGTATATAATTAACGGAATAGAAAATAGGATTGAACAAATCGTTGCTAATTTACTGGATAATTCTATTTCATTTAGTGAAGATGGTAGTGAGGTAATTGTGAATGTTTCAAATGGATTAGAAAAAAAAGTTATAGTTAAAATTTTAGATGAAGGAAAAGGATTTAAAGAGAAAGATACTTCAAAAATTTTTAATCGTTTTTACAGTAATAGACCAGAAAATTTTGGTGAGCATTCAGGATTGGGTTTAAATATTGTAAAAAATTTAGTTGATCTTCATGATGGAAAAATTGAAGCATCCAATAGGCTAGATAAGCAAGGAGCATTGATAGAAATACAATTTCCTAGTTTATAATCTTTAGTTGATAAAATAGAACTTAACTGTATAAAGCTCGCTATGGATGATTTTAAAGTAAAAGATATTTCCCAAGCTGAATTTGGAAGAAAAGAAATTTCTATCGCAGAAAGCGAAATGCCAGGTTTAATGGCATTAAGAGAAGAGTATTCAAAAGAAAAACCATTAAAAGGTGCTAGAATTATTGGATGTCTTCATATGACTATTCAAACAGCAGTCCTAATTGAGACATTAGTGGATCTTGGAGCGGAAGTAAGATGGTCATCTTGTAATATATTTTCTACACAAGACCATGCAGCAGCAGCAATAGCAAAAGCTGGAATTCCTGTTTATGCATGGAAAGGTGAAACAGAAGAAGAGTATTTATGGTGTATTAAACAAACAATAGTTGGAAAACCTGATTGGAAACCCAATATGTTATTAGATGATGGGGGAGATTTAACTGCCATCATGCATAATGAATATAAAGATTTAATGAGAGATATAAAAGGTGTTTCTGAGGAGACTACAACCGGAATTAAAGCATTAAATAAAATGGAGAAAGATAATTCTCTATTAGTTCCTGCAATAAACGTTAATGATTCTGTAACGAAATCTAAATTTGATAACTTATACGGATGTAGAGAAAGTTTAGTTGACGGTATTAGAAGAGCCACTGATGTTATGATGTCGGGTAAAATTGCAGTAGTTGCTGGTTTTGGCGATGTTGGAAAAGGAAGCGCTGCATCTTTAAGACAAAGTGGTGCTAGAGTTCTTGTTACTGAAGCAGATCCTATTTGCGCACTTCAGGCAGCAATGGAAGGTTATGAAGTAGTTTTAATGGAAGAAGCCATTAGCAGAGCAGACATAGTTGTTACAGCAACTGGAAATAAAGATATAGTTACAGCTGATCATATGAGAGATATGAAAGATAGAGCAATCTTATGCAATATTGGACATTTCGATAATGAAATTCAAGTTGAGGCATTGAAAAATTATAAATGGACGGAAGTTAAGCCCCAAGTACACGAAATCGAATTACCAAGTGGAAAAAGAATTATCCTTTTAGCTGAGGGAAGATTAGTTAATTTAGGTTGTGCAACTGGACACCCAAGTTTCGTAATGAGCGCATCTTTTACCAATCAAGTAATTGCTCAAATAGAACTTTGGCATAACCATAAAAATTATGAAAATAAAGTTTATGTTTTACCTAAGCATTTAGATGAAAAAGTAGCAACATTACATTTGAAAAAAGTTGGGGCTAAATTAACAAAATTATCAAAAGAACAAGCTGATTATATAAGTGTTGGAACAGAAGGCCCATTCAAACCAGATGCCTATCGCTATTAAAAATAGCAAGATCGATATAAGTTCAGAAGAAACAACAAAAGTTTTAGCAGAAAGTTTTAAAAAATTTTTACAGGGTGGAGAAATTATATTTTTATACGGTGAAATGGGTGTGGGCAAAACTACATTTATAAAATATTTGATTAATGAATTTCAAAAAAGTTCAGATTTTCCAATTACAGAAGTTTCAAGTCCAACATTTAATTTATTAAATGAATATCAAGTAGGTCCCAAGAAGATAAAACATTACGATTTATTTAGGATTAAAAATAAAAGAGATACTAATGATCTAAACATATTTGAAAAAGACAATAATTTAATTACTTTTGTTGAGTGGCCAGAGTTAATTAAAGATATTCAGGAAAAAGTTATTGTATTAAGATTTAACTATGAAAATGAGCTAAATAATAGAAGTGTTGAAATCACAGGCATTGATTAAAAATATACTAGAATGAAAAATTCAAAAGATCTGCAAAAAATTAAAGGAGATGCATCAATTAGAAAATTTTACAGAAGCAAAAAACGTAATTCAATTTTTGTTTACGCAAATAAAGAAAAAAGTAAACATTTGCTAGCTTACGACGCAGTTAATAAAATTTTAAGGAAAAATGAAATTTTAGCACCTAATCTAATCAGTCAAAAATATGAAAAAAATTTCATTGAAATTGAGGATTTTGGAGACGTCTCACTATTTAAAGTTTTAAAAAATAAAAAAAATAACAAATATTTACTTTTTAAAAAAATCATTAATATACTTAATAAATTACAAAGTATTAAAACCAAAAAGATTAGAAATTTTTTAAATCAATATTACAAACTCAAGTCATATAAAAAGAAAATTTTATTTAATGAAGCAAAACTATTTAGCGATTGGTATGTTGAAAAAAAATTAAATCAAAATAAATCTTTATTCAAAAAAAAATTTAAAAATGAGATAAATAAATTGTTATCTAAACTTGATCATAAAAATATTACTTTTGTGCATAGGGATTTTCATGTTTCAAATTTAATGTATTTTAAAAATCAAATTAGTTTAATTGACAATCAGGATGCTCTTATTGGAAATAAAGCTTATGATTTAGCATCATTGATAGATGATGTTAGATTTAAAACTAATAACAGATTAAAAAAAAAAATTTTTGATTATTACATAAAAACCAATAAAAAAATTAATTTAATTAAATTTAAAAAAGACTTTGAAATATTATCAATTCTAAGAAATTTAAAAATCATTGGAATTTTCACAAGGCTTGCTTATAGAGAAAATAAAAAAAAATATACTCAATTAATCCCTTATGCATGGGAAATGATAGATTACAGATTAAAACAGAATAAGATTTTTAAGGATTTAAAATTATTATTAAAAAATAATTTTCCAGAATTTATCAATTAAATTATGAAAATAAATACAGCGTTAATATTATGTGCGGGATATGGAAAAAGATTAAACCCAATAACATTAGATACACCCAAACCTTTGTTAGAATTACATAATGTAACAATGTTAGAAAAATGCATCCAATTGATTAAAAGTTTGGGAATTAAGAAAATTTTAATAAATTCATTTTATTTAAAAGATCATTTTCCAAAATTTTTTAAAGATAACAATTTTGATATTGATATTGAAATTATAGAAGATGGAAAAGAAATTCTAGATACTGGTGGTGGTATTTTAAATTTAATTAAGCATTCTAATGAAGATGATTTTATAGTTTTTAATCCTGATACTGTATGGACAAAAGAGTATTTTGATGAAATTAATAAAATGGAAGAGTTCTATTTTAGTAAAAAATTAAAAAATATTCTTTTATTAGTAAACAAAAATTTAAGTTTTGATAAAAATTTAAAGGGTGATTTCAATTTAGAAAATAATCTTATTACTAAGGAATTAGATAAAAATTATATCTACATCGGCTGTCAAATATTAAGTAAAAAATTGTTTAAAAATGAAACTAATGAAAAATTTTCAATCTCTAAAAATTGGGACAAATTGATTGATACCAAAAATTTATATGGATATGAAAGCAAACAAAATTTTTATCATTTAACTAATTTGGAAATCTTCAAAAAACTAAAAGATCTTTAGCTCTATTAGAGTCTAAATACTTAGCTCTTAAAACTTTTTTCTCATTATTTATTCCAATTACTAAAGGATTACCTGTTGGTATTTCTAATTTTGAAATTACATCATTATCCAAATTAAATAGGTACTTGCAAAGAGCTCTAATTGAATTTCCATGTGCAGATATTAAAATATTTTTATCATTTATGACTTCAATTTTCTCTTTGTAAAAATCTATAACTCTCTCATAAGTGTCTTTAAGAGACTCTGTACTTGGTATTTTATCTTGAGGTAACTTTTTATAAATATCTATATTTGAAGGGTGGTATGGATTTTCTTTCTTTAAAGGATCAGGTCGTAAATCCCATGATCTTCTAAATTGGTGAACTTTATCTTCACCCAGTTTTTTCTTCATTTCATCCTTGTTAAGTCCAGTAAGTGCTCCATAATGTCTCTCATTTAATTGCCATGCTTCACTAGATGATTTGTTATCTTTCAATTCTTCCTGAATAATCTTTAATGTATTTTTAGCTCTTAATTGAACAGAGGAGAAGTATAAATCAATAATAAGGTTTTCTTTGTTTATCAGTTCAGCTGATTTTTTTGCTTCTGATTTTCCTTTTTCAGATAAATCAACATCTACCCAACCAGTAAATCTATTCTCAAGATTCCACACACTTTGTCCATGTCTAACTAAAATTAAATAACTCATTTCTTTATCTTTATATTTAATTTGATAAATAAAACTATAATATTAATGTTAAATTTTTTTTCTAAATATAAATTTATTTTTTATTTATCAAATTTCTTTTTAATTATTTTATATTTATTTCCAGGAAGTATTTTAGGTTGTTTTTTATATGATGATTGCAGTTTGCAGCCTCAAATTACTACATACTATATAGTTTCTACAAATCATTTATATGCATTTTTATTACTTTCTATTATTGGTTTTTTTACTTTTAAGAAATGGAATCAATTTTTTCCTTTGAGTATTTACTTAATTTTATTATCAATTTTGCTTGAATTAGCTCACTTCATCATTCCAATAAGAAGTTTTGAGTTTTCAGATTTATTTGGCAACCTTATAGGTGTTATTATAGTAGTTATTATAAGTTATTTTTTGAATAAAACTTAATGAGCTCAAATATAAAATATTTTCTTATACTTTTATTTGTCCTTTCTGGATGCTCATCAATACCTAAAAATACATCAGACGGTTGTTCAATATTTAATGAAAGATATTTATGGTACAAGCATGCTAAAAAAGCAGAAGCAAAGTGGGGTACACCTGTGTATTTACAACTAGCTATAATAAAGATGGAATCCAGTTTTGATTGGTTGGCAAAACCTCCAAGACAAAAAATATTTAAAGTTATACCTTATAAGAGACCTTCAAGTTCATTTGGCTACTCCCAAGCAGTCAAAGGTACTTGGAAACAATATAAAGAAGAAACAGGAAACAAATTTGCCACAAGAACAAGATTTAAAGATAGTGTGGATTTTATTGGTTGGTACACAAACAAAACTGAAAAAATTTTAAAAGTTTCAAAGAAAGATGCTTTTAGACAATATGTTGCTTACCATGAGGGGTGGGGGAATTATAAAAATTACAAAAAAAATAATAAGGTTATAAATTTAGCTAAAAAAGTTGAAAAACAGTCTAATATTTACAAAAAACAATTATCAGATTGTAAAAATAAATTGACCACAAGTAAGTATATTATTTTTTAATTTAATTGTTTTTTCAGCTCTATATCTACTGCATCAATTCGCTTAGTATTTTTTGCTAATGCCAAATACATTGTAGGAGTTACATATAGAGTAAAGAATGTTGATATGATCATTCCACCTAAAATAGTTGCTCCAACAGCTAATCTTGATCCTTCCCCAGCTCCAGGGCCTATATTTCCAACAACTAAAGGGATCATTGCAATCATAGTACTTAATGATGTCATAATAATAGGTCTAACTCTCAAATTACAGGCTTCTAATACTGCTTCTTGAATTTTAACACCTGTTGTTCTTATCTGATTAGCATAATCAACGATTAAAATACTATTCTTTGTTGAAATACCAATAAGAATGATAAGGGCAATTTGTGAAAAAATATTAACTGAACTATTTAAAAATAAAATAAATACTAAACCACCAAATACAGCCAAAGGAACAGTCAAAATAATTATGAAAGGGTGAATAAAAGAGTTAAATGTTGCTGCCATTACCAAATAAGCAGTCAGTAAAGCTAAAGCAAAAATTAAATAAATTTCATTTGTAGTTTCTTTCAATTCTTCTGATTTTCCTTTCCAAGTAATCTGGTTCTGCGGCGCAACCTTTATCATTACATCTTCTAAATATTTAACAGCTTCGGTGAGAGTATAATTTTCTGATAGTGCAGCTGAAATTGTAACAGCTCTTTGTCGATTATATCTTGGTAATGCCTCTGCAGTTCCTTTTTCTTCAAATTCTACCAAACTTGCTACAGAAACTAATTTTCCTGTTGTTTCGGATCTCACAAATATTTTTGATAAACCATCTTGGTCACGTCTATCTGCTAAATATTGCTGTAAGATAATTGGATATTCTCTTCCCTCTTTGCTAAAGGAAGTAACTCTTTTTCCTCCATAAAGTGTTTCAAGAGTTCTACCTATATTTTCTGTAGATACACCTAGGTCATTAGCTCGATTTTTGTTAGTGATTAATTTAACTTCAGGTTTATTTTTTGTATAATCACTTTCAATTCTAAACATATTTCTATTTTTTCTTAATTCCCTTAAAACACTATTTTGAATATCATCTAATTCTTCATAGCTTGTTCCATAAATAACCATCTGTACTGGTTTGTTGTAGCTTGAAACTCTTATTCCTTGCGGAGATATTGGAAATGCAAAAGTTTCTGGAACTGAAACTACTTGTCCAATAGCTTCTCTTAATACAGTTTGACTATTTTTTTCTCTGTTTTTCCATTCATCTAGTAAAGCAATGATTATAAAAGTGTTATAAGATGTTGCAGATCTTCCAAATCCAGGAACTCTCATGATTAGTCTTTCATATGGGCTATCTTCAGCTTGTAACAATCTTAAAATTCTTCCTTCAATTATCTGAGCTTTTTCTTGAGTATATTCAAATGAACTACCTTCATCTGTTGAACCTATTATTAAATAAGAACCTCTATCTTCCATAGGTAGTAATTCTTTTTTTGAAAAATTAAAAAGATATGCAGAAGCTGCAATAATAAAAATTATAAATATCGAAATAGTTTTTTGTCTGTTTATCCAGAATTTAAGAGAGTTGATGTAAAATCCAGTAAAAGATTTAAATTTATTATTAAATTTTTTAACTAAGAAATTAACTTTTTCTTTTTTATTTAAAAACTTACTTCCAAGCATTGGAGACAGAGTTAATGCAACAAAGGATGATACTACAATTGAAAATGATAGCGCTATTGCAGTCTCTTTAAATAATGTTCCAGATATTCCTTTAATAAATATAAGCGGCAAGAACACTGCAATTAAAATCAGAGTAGTTGCAATAATAGCAAAAGTAATTTGCTTAGAACCTTTATATGCAGCAACTAATGGTGTTTCACCATTTTCTATTCGGGTATAAATAGCATCAGTCATAATTACAGAGTCATCAGTAATTATTCCAATTGCTAGAATAAAACTTAGTAATACAAAAATATTTATGGAAAGACCAAAAATGTACAAGCCAAGAAATGAACCAATTAAACTAACTGGCAAAGCCACAGCTGGCACAATCACCGCTTTAAGATTTCCAAGAAAAAGATAAATAATTAAAACTACTAAGACAAAAGCAATAATTAGGCTTTTGTAAACTTCATCGATTGCAGCACCAATATATGTTGCTCTATTAAATGCTATTTCTAAATTTAGTCCATCTGGTAGTGATTTATTAAGTTCTTTTATTTTGTTTTTAATCTGATTAGACAACTCTACAGTTGAAGCACCACTTTTAGCATAAATACCAATTCCAACAGTTTTTAGATTTAGTGCATTTTTGCTTTGTGCTTTGAATAAAGTTTTTTCTGAAACTGGTCCAAATTCAATATTTGCTACATCAGAAAGTATTACTACTTTGTCTTTATTTTTTCTAAGAGGAAGTTGCTTTATAGTGTCTATATTTGAATAAGACTTATCTATATTTAAAGTTAAATCTTTATTATTTGCTTCTAATGTGCCGGCAGGAATATTAAGATTTTCATTTCTTAAAGCTCTTTCAACTTCTTGAATTGTCAGGTTGTTGGCTGCTAATTTGATAGGGTCTATCCAAACTCTTACACTAAGCTCTCTTAGTCCACCAACTAAAATCCTTCCAACATTTGGAACACTTGAAAAAGCATCTATTAGATATCTTTCAGCATAATCTCCAAGATCAAGATCATTCCAAGTAGGTGATGTAAGCGCTACCCACATAGTAGTTGTAAAACCTGCTGCTTGTTTTAGAATTTGAGGTGGATTAGCCTCGCTAGGCAAATTATCAACAACACGAGCAACTCTCTCCCTTATATCATTCGCTGCATCGTCTAAATCAATATCTGTATTAAATTGTATATTAATTCTACTTCGTCCATTTAAAGAACTTGAGTCTATGTTTTTAATACCTTCTGCACCGCCTATAACATCTTCAAGTTTTTGAGTTATTTCTTCATCAACAATCTCTGCTGATGCTGATTTATAATCTGTTTGAACTTGGACTACAGGAGGCTGAATTCCATCTGGAAGTTCTCGAACAGGTAGCTCTGCAAAAACAAATATTCCAAAAATGATTAGGATTAAAGACATTACCCAAGCAACAACAGGTCTTTTAATACTAACTTCGGTTATATACATTTAATTATTTTTTTTCTTTTTCAGATTTTTTAAAAATATTTTTTAACCAATCAAACTTACCTTTTTTTTCTTCAGCTTTTTCAGATTCCTTTTTTTTACCCCAACTAGAATTTCCTTGTTTTTTCTTTACGCCTTTTTCTATAGGTCTGATCGTTAAATTTGGTCTAATTTTTTTTGTTCCCTCAGCAACAATTTTATCACCTTTATTTAATCCATCTAAAATTTCCACAAAACCCAAATACCTATCACCAATAGTAACGTTTGTTTTCATTACTTTATTTTTTTCGTCAACTTTATATATAAATATATTCTCACCCTCGACTATTGTACTTGTATCGGGTGCACCTAAACCATCTCTTACATTATACTTGATTGAAATTTCTAAAAATGAACCTGGTAATATTTCTCCAGATTTATTATCCATTTTTATTCTTGTAGCTAAAGATCTGGTGTCTTCACTTATTCTGCTTGCAAAAGAGTCAACTTCACCTTTGTAAATTTTATTTTTATATCCAGAAAATTTTATATCAACAGGTAAACCAACTTTTATAAATGGAACAAAAATTTCTGGTATATCTACATCACAATATAATGAGCTGGTATCCTCAAGATTGATTAATAAAGAGGATTTTGATACTTCTAAATCTTCAGAGAATTCTCTTTTTCCAATAACCCCATCAAATTGAGCAATAATTTTTCTATTCTTAAGATTAGCAATAACATCTCCTTTTTTAACTTTTTTATTAAAATCTATTGGTTTTAATATTTCGTACTTTTCAACTTTAAATGACTGAGTTTTAACTGGAGCTGCTGTTCCATATGTACTTATGACATTTTCAAAAGTTCTTTCTTGTGTAGTAGTTACTATTATTCCAGGAGGTGGTCTTTTACTAAATTTTTTTTTAAAATGATTTCCAATCATTGTTCTACCGATGATCACCGTAGCAATGATTAAGAAGAATATAATTACTATACTTGTTATTTTTGTAGATGTTTTCATATTTTAGTTTTTTCCATACTCAGCCCAAGAGCCATCGTAAATGGTCGGCACATATTTAGCATTTATTAAAGAATAAGCTAGTGCCAATACACTTGCGGTCACCCCAGATCCACATGAAAATACTATATTTTTATCATGGTCAAATTCAAATGACTTAAATTTTTCCATTATTTTGTCTTTACTAACAAAAGTGTGGTCCTTATTTATTAATTCAGAAAAGGGTAGACAAAAGGAATTTTTTATTGACCCACTTCTTAGACCTTTTCTTGGTTCAGTAACTTTGCCTTCAAATCTTTCTCTACTTCTTGCATCAACAACATTAAATTCTTGTTTATAGATATTTTCATCTATTTGTTTTTTATTTTTTACAAGTTCTAAATTTTCTTTACATGTATACTTGGAAGTTTGAGTGGTTACATCTTTATTATCTGTAGATTTATTTTCTTTTTTCCATTTTTTTAATCCACCATCTAGAACATGAACTAATTTAGGATCATGACCATAATAAATTAAATTATACCAACATCTACAAGAGCTAATAACATCAGAGTTATCGTAAATTACTATTCTATCATTATTTTCTATACCCATGTTGCTCATTATTTTTTCCCAAGATTTAGTATCAGTTAGCATATGAGGTAAATCAGTATCTAATTTAGAATTTTTATCTAAATCAAAAAAAATAGCATTTGGAATATGTTCTTTATTATACTCGTCAAATCCGTTTCTTTGAGTTTGAGGCATATGCCAAGAGCAATCAATAATTTTTACTTTATCAATATTATTTTCTAACCAATTTGTATCAACCAAAGACATTTTATCTTTTTTCCAAATATCTTTGATGATACTCTTCAGCTGGACAATAATTTTTAACTAAAGAAGTTTTAGTTACAACTTTTCCTGATAGTTTGAGATTTTCTTTTTCTACCATTTTTTCAGCAATAATTTTTTGCTGATCATTTAAATAAAATATTTCACTTCTATATTGAGTTCCAAAATCTGGTCCTTGAGAATTCAAGGTTGTTGGGTCATGAATTTCAAAAAAATATTCAAGAATTTTCTCGTAAGATATTACCTTAGGATCATAATTTAATTTAACCACTTCCGCATGATTTGTTTTACCTGTGCATACTTCTTTGTAATTTGTTTTAGCATTGTTACCTCCGCAATAACCCACTTCTGTTTTTATAACTCCATCAAGTTTACTAAACTTAATTTCAGGTCCCCAAAAACATCCTAATCCTAAAATTGCTATTTCCATTGATTATAAACTTAATTAATCTAGAGTTAATCATATGCTATCAAAAAATCAATTAGGCTTTTTTTACATGTTCATATCTGTATGTGCATTTTCACTTATGGATGTTATTGTTAAATGGTCTGATGATTATCCTGTTGGACAAGTATTATTTTTTAGAGGATTTTGTGGAATAATTCCTATTTTATTTCTCATACCTAAAGACAGATATTTAGATTTTTATAAAACAACTAGACCATTTCTTCATTTTAAAAGATGTTTAGCAGGATTAATTGCTTTGGTTTCTATATTTGTAGCATTAAGAAATTTACCTTTGGCAACTGTTGTAAGTATTTCTTTTGCAGCACCAATATTTATAACAATCTTTTCAATTTTTTTATTAAAAGAAAAAGTTGGTATTTATCGATGGTTAGCGGTCTTGGTTGGATTTGTTGGTATAATTTTTATAACCGAACCAGGTTTTAGCTCTTTAAATTTGTATTATATTTATCCAATAATTTTTTGCCTGGGTCTATCTTATGTTGCTATTGCTATAAGAAAATTATCATCAACTGAACCTGCCTGGTTAATTAGTTTTTTCTTTTCATTTTCGATAATGCTTATAAGTTTTTTATCTTTTTATCAGGGATGGATTTTGCCAAGTTTACTTGATTTATTTTTGCTATCAATGGTTGGTATATTAGGTGGTCTTGCAAATTTATGGCTATCTCAATCTTATAAATATTCAGAAGTTAGTTTGGTTTCTCCTTTAAAATATCTTGGATTAGTTTTTGCAATAATATTTGGATATTTTATTTGGAATGAAATACCAACTTCTAAAACTTTATTAGGTGCTTTATTAGTTATTGTTTCATCTATAATTATATTTAGAAGAGAAATGTATTTGAAAAAAAAACTTTCTGTTTCACGTCATGATTAAAACCCCATCATATTGGAATAAAGCAAAAAAGTATTTATCAAAAAAAGATAAAACAATGTCTTTTTTGATTAAAAAATATAAGTCACCATCAGAAACTGTTCTTACATCAAGGCGAGATATTTTCTTTTCTCTTTGTAAAAGTATAATTGGTCAACAAATTAGTGTAGCTGCTGCTAACTCAGTTTTTCTAAAGTTTAAAAAAAAATGTAAAAACAAAATTAATGCAAAAACAGTGAATAAATTATCAAGCTCTCAGTTAAAGAGCTGTGGATTAAGCAGACAAAAGGTTAAGGGTATTAAAAGTTTAGCAGAACAAGTATTAAACAAAACATTTAATCCTAAAGTTATTCCAGGCATGTCCAATGAAGAAGCAATTATTTATTTATCTAAACTAAGGCAAATAGGTAGATGGTCTGCTGAAATGATTTTATTATTTACTTACAATCGTCCCGATATATGGCCTGTACAAGATATAGGACTTCTAAGAGCTATTTCAAAAAATTATAATAAAAAATATCTTCCACCAGAAAGCTATGTAAACTTATTGCAAAAAAGATTTTCCCCATATTGTTCTGTAGCCACATGGTATCTTTGGAGAAGTATAGATCCTGAGCCTATTCAATATTAAAAGCTTCAACTATCTGTAAGTTTCTTTCGGTAGTATCTTTTGCGAGCGCCCAACCCTCTTGATATTCTTTAGAGTCATGACACTCCATAGCTTTTTCATAACTAGGAAATTCCCAAATTACTGTTCTTGGGTAAGTTTCTCCCTCTAAAGTATTAAACTTTCCTCCTCTTACCAATGGTAAGCCCCCATAACTTTTGATTATATCTGTAACTTTAGCTCCATATTTTTTAATATTTTCTTGGCTATCTATCTTTTTATACAAAGCAATCCAGTAAACTTTCATCATTTCTCCTTTTTAAATTTTTTTACTTATGATACTAAACTTCATGGCTGACAAACTCATAATCTCTTTTGATGAATATATAAAAATTGTTGAGAAACTGGCAATACAAATCCACAAGGAATACAAACCTACAGTTTTAATTGGTATTATGAGAGGTGCTGCACCGATCCTTGATATCTTATCGAGGATTTTAAAATTACCAATAGCCTACATTGTTATTCAAAGTTATTCAGGCGAAGGAATGGAAGATAAGCAAGGTGAACTTATGTTTGCGAGGGAAATAAGCTCACTAGCTAATAACGAGGATTTTAGTAAGGTTTTATTGATAGATGATCTTTCTGACACTGGTTTAACTTTAAATAAAAGTATTGAGTGGTTAAAAAATTATCCTCAAACAAAAGATTTTATAAAAGAAGTTAAAACTGCTTGTCTTTGGAAAAAAAAATCATCAATTTTCGAACCAGATTTCTGTCCAGTAAGACTAGATTCTGACCCTTGGATTGTTCAGCCAACTGAACATTATGAAGAATTATCTATTGAAGAATTAATTAAAAGAAATTAGTTAACAGGGCTAATAGATTAGCCCTGTTAAAATCTTATTTAACTTACAGCAAAACTTACAACACTAAGTATTGCAACCACCCATATTGCCGGAGAAGTGCTTGAGAACTTTCCAGTAAATATTTTAATTAATGCGTAAGAGACAAATGCTAGGGCAATTCCATTACTAATACTATATGTTAACGGCATTGCTATCATTGCAAGTATTGCAGGAGCAGACTCAGAAATATCGTTCCACTCAATATCTGTAATATTTCTTACAAAAAGAACAGACACAAAAAGTAGAGCTGCACCATCAATTTGTTTAGGTAAACTAGTTGCTAAAGGAGCAAAAAAGATACATGCTAAAAACAAAATACCTATTACAAGAGAGGTCATTCCTGTTTTACCACCTGCTTTTACACCAGCACCAGACTCAACATAACTTGTTACAGTAGTAGTTCCCATCATTGCACCCGCAACTGTTCCAACACTGTCCGATAGCATTGCTTTATTGATATCTTGGACTTTTCCATCTTTACCTACTTTACCTGCAACGTTTGCAACAGAAGTTAAAGTTCCAGCTGTATCAAAGAAGTCGATAAACAATAAAGTAAAGATTACTGTAGACATACTAGCAGTCATTGCAGCAGACAGATCAAAATCAAAAAGATATGTCATTGGAGGAGGTGAGCTAGCTAAACCATTAAATTTAGCAAGTCCAGCAGCCCAAGCAATGATACTAAATACCAATATCCCTATGATGATGTTACCTTTTACATTCATTTTTTCTAAAACAATGATTGCTATAAAAGTTGCACATCCTAAAAGAACTAATGGATCTCCAAGATTACCTAATTTAACTAAAGTAACAGGATCATCTACAACCACTTCCATAATTTGTAATCCGATAATCGCTAAAAATAATCCTATACCTGCACCAATTCCTAATTTTAAACTTTTTGGAATTGAGTTAATTAGCCATGCTCTTATTGGCGTTAAAGATATTATTAAGAATAAAACACCTGCCACCAATACAGCACCAAGTGCTTCTTGAGGCGTGTATCCCATTCCCGCACATACACCGAATGCAACGAATGCGTTAATACCCATTCCAGGTGCAAGTCCTATTGGCCAAGTCTTTCCATAAAAAGCCATAATAAAACATGCTAAAGCTGTGGCTAAAATCGTAGCTGTATATACCGCGCCGAAATCAAAGAAACCTTTTTCGGGTCCGGCGAATTCTCCCGATAAGATAAATGGATTTAAAAACATTATATAAGCCATCGTTAAGAACGTTGTGGTTCCTGCTATGACTTCAGTTTTAAAATCTGTTTTGTGTTTTTTATAATTAAAATAATTATCAAGCATTTGTCCTCCTAATGTCTGATAATTATTTGATTCTGTTGAATAATACTTTGAATAAGTCCATTTTATTCACAAAATTCAACCCATAAGTTTATATTTATGCCATAATTGTAATGATAGTGTGATTTGTATGAAAAATTTAAAAATTTTATTCACTATATTTTTTATCTTTTTATTTGTTTCTGGTTGTCAAACAGTTAAGCAAAAAACAGACGCAGCTATTGAAAAAGAAAATAAAAAGTTAAGTGAATTTATTGGTCAATCAGCAAGTAGATTACAAATAGAACTTGGAAAACCTGATGAAGATTTTGAAAACGAAAAAGGTAATTTTGTTTTAATTTATAATACAAAGAAATATGGCTTTCCATGTGAAAGAAGATTTGAGATTAATCCTGATAAGATAGTAATTGGATTTGCTTCCAACGGATGTTTTTAAATTTTACTTGCGAGGATAAATCCTCGCAAGTAAGGGCAAACTTATTTAATTTCTATAAGTTTTTTCTTTTTGTGTTCTGGGATAATTCTTTCACAAGATATTGTTAAAAGACCATCTTTAAGTTCAGCACCATTAACTTTAACATCGTCAGCAATAGTGAATGATCTTGCAAATTGTCTTTGAGAAATACCTTTGTGAATAATTTCTCCATTAACATCATTGTTCGCAGATTTATCAACTTGTTTTGTTCTTACAGTTAATAAGTTATCTTCAAACTCAACCTCAACATCATTTTTATTAAAACCAGCCAATGCAACTTCAATTGCATAATTATCCTTACCAGTTTTTCTAATGTTGTATGGGGGATAGTTTGATTGCATTGTCAAACTTCCGTTTCCTAACATATTTTCAAATTGGTCAAACATATCGTCAAAACCAATTGAAAAAGGTCTTAATGAGTTAAATATAGATAGATCCTTACTTGTCATAATATCCTCCTTTTTTTAAGCAAGTTTATTTTGTGTATGCCCCATAAGGCGACATACAATCTTTATTTAGGTATGATTAAAAAAATTTCAATATCTGAAAAATTAAATTTTTTCTGAAATTTTTAGTGCAAAGGCGTAATCGAGTGCAATTTCTTCTATTGCTCCATCTCTACCAGATTTACCTCCATGACCTGCATTCATTTCTGTTTTGAGAAGTAATAAATTATTATCAGTTTTATAGTCTCTAAGTTTAGCTGTAAATTTTGCAGGTTCATCAAACAAAACCCTGTTATCACTTAAACTAGTTGTTATTAGCATATGAGGATAATCCATTTTTTTTATATTATTATATGGAGCATATGAAAATATATAATCAAAGTGCTCTTTGTTTTCTTTAGCATTACCAAATTCATCAAATTCACCAACTGTAAGTGGTAAAGAGTGATCGAGATTTGTTGTTAATGAGTCCACAAAAGGAACAGCCATAATTATACCTAAAAATAATTCAGGAGCTTGATTAACAACAGCTCCCATTAATAAACCACCTGCAGATCCACCCATTCCAATTATTTTTCCCTTTGAGGTGTAGTTGTTTTCAATCAAATATTTTGCAGCAAAAATATAATCTTCAAATGTATTTTTTTTATTTGTTAGCTTTCCTTCTTTCCACCATTTCATTCCTTTTTCCATTCCACCTCTAATGTGTGCAGTAGCCCAAATAATATCTCTATTTATTAAGCTGAGTCTTGTTGAAGAAAAGCTTGGACTCATCGAACTACCATACGATCCGTATCCGTATAGTAACAAATTTGCTGTCCCGTCTATTTTTGTATTTTTGTGTCTTGTAATCGTAAGCGGAACCATTCTTCCGTCATGGGATTTAAACTCTATTCTTTCAACTATATAATCATCTGTATTATGTCCTGATGGTATTTCTTGTTCTTTTACAAGTGTTTTAGATTTAGTTTTTAAATTGTATTTGTAAACTCTTGATGGTGTTTTAGGTGAAGAATATGAAACATAAACCTCATCTGTATTTCTATCTCTTTGTGTTAATGAAATACCAGGAACACATACTTTTTCGTCAGAAAAAATTAATTCCTCTTCATTATTTGTTGAAGCATCAATAACAAACAGCTTGTCCAAAGCTTCTGATGTTTCAGATCTAATCATCCAGTTATTTAAAAATGAAAGTCCGCCAATTAATACTTCTTTTTTAGGAGGAATAAATGTCTCCCAATTCTGATTTTCTAAAGTTTCTGAAATATCTATTTTAAAATCCTCTGCATCTTTATTTGTATGATTGTAAAATTTTCCATTCCATGAATTTATAGAGTAAAGAATTCCCTTTTCGCGTTTAATTATTAATTTTGGATTTGGTTTTACTTCATTCACATGAAAGTAATATTGCTCAGAAGTATTGTGATCAGAAGTGTTTATGAAATAATATTTCTCGTCAGAACTTAATCCAATACTAACGGTGAAAGCTTCACTTTTTTCATCGAAGATTAGTTCATCTTCATTTTCAAAATCTCCAATTTTATGTCTATAAATTTTTCTAGCTCTATGATTTTCATCTAACTTTGAATAGAAAAGATATTTATCATCCAAGCTGAAAATTATACTTCCTGATGTTTCTTTAATTTCTTTTGAAATTATCTTATTGTTTTTAATATTTCTTATATAAATTGTATAATACTCGGAACCTTTGGTATCTAGTGAGTATCCAAGATATTGATCATTGTTACTAACCTCTAAATCTCCAACACCGAAATATTCAACATTTAATTTTTCTTTTTCTTTATCTCCATTCCAAATCTCTTCAATTTCTGATGAACCAATTTTTTTTCTTAATTTTATAGAGTAATTTCCTTTAGCAGTAGTTTTAGTCCAATATTCATATGAATGATCTTTAAAAGGTAAGCTTTCATCATCTAATTTTATTCTACCTTTAATTTCATCAAATAATATTTTTTGAGCATTTTTCGTATTTTTTAGATGATAATCAGTATATTCATTTTCATCCTCTAAATATTTTTTTACTTCTGGAAGAAGCTTAGTTTTGTCTTGTAAGACTTCTAAAATATTTTCTTGATGTATCCAGCTATAGTTATCTTCCCACTCTATATTGTGACAAGATTTTAGCTCTGGTTTTTTTTTTAGATATGGTACTTTCATTTTTAACTGGAAATATATGAATTTTATAATTTATACATTATTAATTGTAGTTGGTTTATATTTTTTATTAAGACTTTTTACTCAAGTTGCGTCAAAAAAAATATCCAAAGGTTTGAGATTATTCTTGTTCATAGTTTTAATCATCTTTGCAGTTTTGTTTGCAATCGGAGGTAAATTTTTACTTACTTTACCTTTTACTCTTGCAAGTCTTGCTCTTTTAAAATTGAAAGGTATGTCTATTTTTCAATTAATTTCATTGTACAGATTAATACAAACTTTAAGAAATTCAGGGAGATTTTCATTTAATAACACTGCATCAAATTTAAATACAATGTCTACTGAAGAAGCTTATCGTATTCTTAATTTAAATCCTTCTAAAAATTTAACTAAAGAGGATGTAAATAAAGCCTATATTAAAATACAAAAAAAAATTCATCCAGATATTTCACCTGAAACTTCAAGGCTATCCACATTAGTTAATGAAGCCAAACAAATAGTATTAAATGATATCAGTTAAGATATGATTGAGTTCAATTTATCAATTATTTTTTGAGGATTAATTTTATCTTTTCCTAGAGTTCCATGAGTTACTTCATTAACGCCATCAGGTAATATGGGATGCATTTTAGAACTATAATTTCCATACATCAGAGGAGTATCCGCCATTAAAGTTATCGTTTCTATTTCAAGTGCAGATGAAAGATGGCTGAAACTTGAATCATTACATATAGATACATTGCAATTTTTAATAATTGGCAAACATTCATTTATAGATAAATCATCTAAAGGTTGGCAATAATTTTTAAGATCTGAATTTTTAATTTCATATAAAATTTTTTGTTCTTCATCGTTTTTGCCAGTTGCTAAAAAAAATTTACATTTTTTTTGTTTAAAAATTTCTTTCATTACTTTCAAAAAAGTTTTGGCAGGTATTCTTTTTGTTGGTCCAGATCCACCTATACCCAGTAGTATATTAAGAGCATTTTTAGAAAAATTATATTTTTTGGCAGCTTCTAAAACACTTGATTCATCAATATGAATTTTAGGGTTATTTTTTACTTGGATACCAAGTGAGTCAAAAATTAATTTACTAGAAGCTTCTACCATATTTTGTCCTTTTTTTTGAAACAAAGGAAATTGATAAATTTTTTTAATACCAGATAATTTTGCAATCAATTTGTATCGAAGCGAAGAGTTAAATATGAAAATCTTATTAAAATTATATTTCTTTAATTCACTTGCTAATCTCAAACTTCCAAAAAGTCCGTTATGTTCTAAGTTTTTAATTTTATTATTTCTCTTCAGAATGATTATTTCATCAATGTAGTTAGTTTGATCCAAATACTCTTTGCATTTAGAGTTCTCTTGAACAAGTAAACTTACAGGAGTATTAAATTTTTTTGATATTGCCTCTATAAAAGGTAAAAATATAATACTATCACCAATTCCCATTCTGTTCTGAACTGCTAAAATTTTCATATTTTTATTTATAAACTTTACTAATTATAATTTTTATATAAATTTTTAGTATGAGTAAAATAAATGGAGTTTATGCTGCTACCTTGTCATTGTTAAATGAAGATCTTACTCTTAATGTTGACAAAACGATAGAACATGTAGAATTAACTATTGATAACGGCTGTCATGGAGCTGCAATATTTGGAAGTACTGGCCAAGCCCAATTAATTTCTGTTGCAGAAAAAATCAATTTTCTAAATAAATTATCAACAAATAAATATAAAGATAAATGCATTATTGGAACTGGATTGAACTCTTTAGGTGAAATAACAAATTTAATGAGAGTTGCTATATCATTAAATTTTGAGAAGTTTCTTATTATGCCACCAGCATTTTATAAATATAAAGACGAGGACGTATTTAAATTTTATTCTAAAATAGTAGAGTCTGTGCCTAAAGCTCAAATTATTTTATATAATTTTGAAAAACTTTCTGGATATAAATTCAGTGTTGAGTGTGTAGAAAAGCTTGTTAAAAATTTTCCAGACCAAATAGTTGGGGTTAAAGATAGTTCATACAATCTTTTTGAAAATTTAAAATTAGATAATTTTTCAGTTATGCCAGGTTCTGAATCTAAATTATTAAAAGGACTTGAGTTAGGTTGCTCAGGAATAATCACCGCTACATGCAACGCAACATCCTTAATGGCAAGAAAAGTATATGATGATTTTAAAAATGGAAAAGATCAAGAAATAAATTCTAAACTTTGTGATGTGAGAGGTACTTTTGAAAAATTTAATTTAATTTCTGGTTTGCATACTTTTTTCAAGAATAAAGACAGTATTTATGAAAATTTACTTCCTCCTTTAAGAACTCTTAATAAAGAGGAAGAAATTGATCTTTTTAATAATTTAGAGAAATTAGATTTTTCGTTTAAATCATCAATGGCAGCATAAAATGCAGTTAGCAAGGTTCTTAAATAGTGTTTTTAAGAAAGATGGATTTATATTAGTCGATGCATATTCTAAAAGTTATATAATTGGAAATCCAGAGAAGGAAAATCCTATAAAAGTTAAGATATTAAATAAAAAACTTCATTATAAACTTTTATTTCATCCCGATCTTTATTTTGGAGAAGCTTACATGGATGGAGAGATAGCAATTGAGAACGGAAGTCTTACAGATTTTTTAGATTTATCTTTGATGAATTTTGGAAGAGGAGAATTAAATTTTTTTAGTTATTTAATTAATAGATTGAGGGGTTCATATAGATATCTAACAAATTTCAATTTTATCAAAAAATCCAAAATGAATGTTTCACATCATTACGATATTAAAGATGATCTTTATGATTTATTTTTAGACCCTAAAAGACAATACTCATGTGCTTATTTCAAAAATGAAAATGATACTTTAGAGACTGCTCAGAATAATAAAATTCAACACATAATTAAGAAATTAAATATAAAGCCAAATCAAAAAGTCCTTGATATAGGATGTGGTTGGGGATCTTTAGCAGTTGATATTGCAAAATCAGCTAATTGTGAAGTAACTGGGATCACATTATCAGAAAATCAATTAAAATATTGTAAACAAAAAGCTAAGAAACTTAATTTAGAAAATCAATTAAGATTTAGGTTAATGGATTATAGAGAACTCGATGAAAAATTTGATAGGATTGTAAGTGTTGGAATGTTTGAACATGTGGGGAGAAAATTTTATAAAAAATTTTTCTCACAAGTTGAAAAACTTCTCAAAGATGATGGAGTTTCGTTAATTCATACAATTGGATCAGTAAATCCTCCAAGAGATCCCCATCCGTGGATAACAAAATATATATTTCCAGGTGGTTATACACCAAGCTTAAGTGAAGTAACCACTCCAATTGAAAAAGCTGGCTTAATTGTAGCTGATATCGAGGTATTAAGGATGCATTATTCTCATACATTAAGGCATTGGAAGGAAAATTGTATGAATAATAAAGATAAAATTATTAAAATGTTTGATGAGCGTTTTTTTAGAATGTGGGAATTTTATTTAGCAGGTTGCGAAATGGCATTTAAATGGGGAGACCAAGTTGTATATCAGTTTCAGCTAACCAAAAACTATACTTCTACACCTGTTACAAGAGACTATATTTATCAATAATTTATTGATAAAAAATAAATTCCTTTAAATGAAAAAAATAAAAAAAAAACAAAATAAATCTATTAAAAAAAGTAAAAAAAAATCACAGTTAAAATCAAAAAGATTAAAAAAAATTTCTAAAGTTAAAAAAATAAAACCTAAAATTAACAAAAGAAACAAAATTAAAAATAAGAAAAAAAATAATTTAAGAGTTAAAACAAAAAAAATAATTCTAAAAAAACCTAAAAAAAAAAGTTTTCTTTTAAAAATAATTAATTTTCAAAATTCAATTAAACCTGAATTTAAATTCGGAATAAATATTAATATAGAAAAATATATACAGGCATTTTTTGATAAAATATCTAAAACAATCAGTAATTATAAAACTCTTAAAAAAGATGAGCAGAGAAGAATAAAACTTGAAAAACAAGAACAAGAAAGACAGGAAAAACTAGCCTTACAGCAAGATAAGCAAAAGGAACAAGAATTAAAATTAAAGCTTAAGGAACAAGTATTAAAAGAAGAAATTAGGTTAGAGAAACAAAGAACAAAAGAAATTAAGTTATTTCTAAGAAAAGAGCAGGCATTATTAAGAATTGAACAAGCTGAAAAGCAGAAGAAATTTTTACAACAGTTAAAATTAGAAAAACAGATTGAAAAATTTAGAGTAAGGGAAGTTAAAGAATTAGAAAAATTAGAAAAAATTTCACTAAAAGAAAAAAGAGAAGATTATGCAGGACTTCAACAAAGAATTGAGAAGTTAAAAGAGAAATATCGAATAATAAGAGATCAAAAAATAAGAGAGAGAGTAGAGGCTTTAGGAGTTAAAATTCAAGGTGATGAAGATAGAGAAACATTATTAAGGAAAGAAAAAGAATATACTTTAGCAAGGCAAAAAATTCAATTTGCTCTTGAAAGCTTTTATAGGAGTGCCAGTAGTTTAGTTTTTCAATTAAATAAAAGACACATTACACGACACATGTCTATTTTTCGATGTATCGATAGAAGATTTGAAACAGGTGAGATATTTGTTAAGTGGGATGAAGCTCCTGATGAAGAATGGTTGTTATTAATTTATATTAAAAATAATTCTCCCGATGAAGGTATAGTCATTGAGGATAAAACTAATCCTGAGAAAAATATCTCTCACGAATTTAAAAATAATGAAATATTTAAAGCTTCAGACACTATGGTAGATTCTTTAACCCAATTAATTGCAAGAAAAAGAGCGAAAAATGACAATTAATTATTTCATTTAATTTAAGTATTGTTGGTTATGTTTTATGGAATAATTGCAATGGTGATTTTGTATGTTCTGTTAAATTATATTCTTGCTTGGATCAGATATTTTAATAGTCAAGATGAAAGGCTAGGACAATCAACTTGGAGATGGAGTTATGACTATGAAGTTGATGGAGAAAGAGACATATCAGATTTAGATGACAAAAATTTTGTAAGATTAAGAAGAAAAAGAAATAAAATTATTACTCTTATGTATTCAGTAGTTTTAATTATGTTTATCCTCTCAATGTCTTTATTGAGTCAAATTTTGATATTTTTTCTTAATTAATTTTTTAATTGTTTTTTATTTTTCAAATACAAAAAATACGCAACTATTTCATATCCATATTTAAAAATTGTAAAGATGACAGGAAGTTTGAAAAAACTATATAAAAATTTATATTTTGGTATTCTCTTCCATACATAAAGAAAAGCTTCTGCACCTTCAATTACTTGATCGTTTTCTTTAATGTGCAATCTTCTTAAAAGTTCTTTGTCATTTTTAGAAGTTTCTTTTTCTGCTTCTTTGTTATCCGTAATATCTATCCAATCAATATCTTCAATATTTTCTTTTTTATACATATTGATTTCTGATCTACAGATTTTGCAAGAGTTATTAAAATAAACTTTCATATAAAATTATATTAACTTTAAAATTAAGCATGTAAATGCGCCAAATGATTAGTTGAAAATTAACAATAAAGCACTATTTAAACTATGTGAGTAATTTCTTTGACAAATCTGATTTAACAAAAAAAGATGCTGATGCAATAGTATCTGATACATTACAAAATTGTGATGATGGTGAGCTATATTTGGAGGATACAAAATCCGAATCCATATTACTAGATGATAATAAAATTAAAAGCTCAAGCTATAGTTCAGATTTAGGTTTTGGATTTAGAGCAATTACAGGAGAGGTTGTTGCATATTCTCACTCTAATGAAATATCAAAAGATTCATTAAAAAAATCTTCTGAGAATTTAAAATCTACACTGAAGTCTATGAAAGGTACCTACAATCAAAATATTTCAAGATCTAATAGAAAATTTTATCAGGATATTAATCCCATAGAGCAAAAAACATTAAATTCGAAATTAGAAGTTTTAAATAAAGTAAATGAGTATTTAAGGAAAAAAGATCAATCAGTAAAACAAGTCACTACGAGTTTTGCAGGTGAACAAAAATCTATTGAGATTATAAGATCAGGCGGTGAATTATTAACAGATGTCCGACCTTTAATTAGATTTAATGTATCTGTGATGTTAGAAAAAAATGGAAGAAAAGAAACTGGTGTTTACGGAATAGGTGGAAGGCAATCTTATGATGAATATCTAAAAGATGACAATTGGAAAACTGTATGTGAGGAAGCTTTTAGAATTGCCTCAGTAAATTTAGAAAGCAAACCTGCTCCTGCAGGAGAAATGAAAGTTGTTTTAGGACCAGGATGGCCAGCAATTTTAATCCATGAAGCTATTGGACACGGTTTGGAGGGTGACTTTAATAGAAAAAAAACTTCTGCATTTCATGATCTTATGGGCCAAAAAGTTGCCAGTGAGGGAGTTACGATTGTTGATGATGGAACAATTGATAATAGAAGAGGTAGCTTAACTATTGATGATGAAGGGACACCGACAGAAAAAACAGTATTGATTGAAAATGGGATATTAAAGAATTTTATGCAAGATAGATTAAATGCTAGACTGATGAATACCAAATCGACTGGCTCAGGAAGAAGAGAAAATTATAGACACGTTGTTTTACCAAGAATGAGAAATACAATGATGTTGAGTGGAAACCAAACTCAAGAAGAAATGATTAAATCAGTAGACAAAGGAATTTTTGCAGTAAGTTTTGGAGGAGGACAAGTTGACATTACATCTGGAAAATTTGTATTTAATTGTACTGAGGCATATGAAATTAATAACGGAAAGATTGGTTCACCAATAAAGGGAGCAACATTAATAGGAGATGGTCCTTCAGTTTTAAAAGAAGTTTCTATGGTTGGAAACGATATGATGTTAGATCCTGGTATAGGAACTTGTGGTAAAGCTGGACAAGGTGTTCCAGTTGGAGTTGCTCAACCTTCAATCTTAATTGACAAAATGACAGTTGGTGGGACCAAACTTTAAATTATGGTTAAGGATCAAGAATATTTAAGATCAAAAGCATCATATTGCTTAGATTTAGCTAAAAAATTAGGTGCAACTGGATCAAGTGTAACAGTAGGTCATTCAATTTCTGAAACTGTAAATTTTAGAAATAATACTTTAGACGAGTCTAATAGATCAGATGGATTAGCAATAAGTATTGAGACTTATTTGGGAAAAAAAAGATCTTCAATTTCTTCATCAAACCTATTAGACGATAACATTAAAACATTAATAGAAAAATGTTTTGAAACAACTAAAAATACCCCTGAAGATGAATTTAATTCTTTACCAGATAAAGATCTTTTAGCTAAAGAAATAAAAAATTTAAATTTATATGATGAGACACACTTTGGTAATGAAAAAAAAATTGAATATTTAAAAGAACTTGAGAGCGTTGCATCTTCAGAAGAAAAAATCATAAATACAGAATCTAGTTTTACTGAAAATAAATCTAACTTTATTTTGGCAAATAGTGATGGATTTTGTAATGGATACAAATCATCTTCATTTAGTGCATCATGTGTTACCGTTGCTAAAGATGAAAATAGTATGGAAAGAGACTATGAATTTACAAGCAAACGTCATTTATCTGACATTAAGGGCGCAAAAGAACTTGGTCAAAAAGCTTCAGAACAAACTATAAGAAAATTAAGCCCAAATAAAATTGGAAGTGAAAAAATAAGCATTATATTTGATAAAAGAATTGCAAAAGGAATGTTGGGAGCTTTTGCCGGAGCTATATCGTCATCTGCGATTTCTAGAGGAACATCTTTTCTTAAGGACAAAATCAATGAACAAATATTTACAGAAAAAATAAATGTTATTGATAAACCCGATATAAACAAAGGTGTTGGGTCTCAAATCTTTGATTCAGAGGGAGTAAAATCAGATACTTTATATCTTGTACAAAATGGTGTTTTAAAAAATTATTTAGTCGATACTTACAATGGAAAAAAACTTAATTTAAAATCAAATGGAAGATCTGGTGGTACAACAAATTTATATTTCGATAATGGAAATATTAGTTTTGAAGATTTATTAAAAAGTAATTCAAAACATATTTATGTAACCGAAACAATAGGCCATGGAAGTAATTTGGTTACAGGAGATTATTCAGTAGGTGCAACAGGCTTTCTAATTGAAAATGGAGAATTTAAATTTCCAGTAAACGAAATAACAATTGCGGGAAATTTCAAAGATATGTTCAAACATATAACTTTAGCTAGTGATTTAGATTTTGAATATTCCATTAACTCGCCAACTATGATGATAGAAGGAATGACAGTTGCAGGTAAATGAGCACTTACTGTGTAATTGGATCTGGAATATCTGGTGCTACAATTTCAAATTTATTAAATAAAAAACACTCTGTGGACCTCTATGACAAAGCAAGAGGTCCTGGTGGGAGATCGTCATTTAAAAGGTTAGATAAAAAAATAGGCTTTGATCATGGTGTTCAATATATTTCCCCTAAAACTACTGAGTTTAAAAAATTCACAACAAAACTCATAGCTAAAAAAATATTAAAAAATTGGAATGGCCAGCATATTTTTCAAAATAAAAAGATAAAAGAAAATAAAAACCATCAAAAAATAATTGGCAGGCAAGGTAATAACGATATTAGTAAGTATTTATTAAAAAAAATTAATTGTAATTTTCAAAAAGAATTAAAAAAAATTGATTACAATAAAAACAAATGGAAACTTACCTTTTCTGATGGTGATAATAAATTTTATGATAATCTAATTTTAACTTGCCCACATCCTCAATTACTTAAATTAGCAAAAAAATTTATTAATCATTCATTTATTAAAAAAAAATTAAAAATGGATGCAAATATTACAGTTATGATAAAAATAAAAAAAACAAAAAAAAATATAAATAGTTTTTTATTTGATGATCAAATTTTAGGTTGGGCTGCTAGAGAAAACAGCAAGTTAAGATTTAAAAGTACTTATGAATTTTGGACACTTCAAAGTACAGCAATTTGGGCAAATAAAAAAATTATGAAAAATAAGGAGAATAAAGATTTGAATTCAAATATATTAATTAATAAATTTTTTGAACTTACTGGAATTAAAAAAACCAATGTCTTATTTTCTTTAAATCATGGATGGATGTATTCATCAAACTCTAAACCTTTAAAAATTAAAAGTTATTGGAACTCAAAAATTAATTTAGGAGTTTGTGCCGATTGGTTTGTTGGACCCAGATTAGAAGCAGGATGGATAAGTGCTAATGATCTTTTTAAGAAAATAATCAGATAAAATTACTCAATATTTTTAATTCTATACTCCCAACTTCCCATTCTCTCATAGGTAACTTTAACTATTACCGAAGTTTTTTTATCAAGCCATATATCAAAATTTAATCTTTTGTCTTCTGGGAGTGTCATATCTTTAGAAGTGAGTTTAAAATGATCTGTATCAAATTCTTTTCCATTGATAGTGATTTTTTCCTTACCGATAAATGTAACTAGTTGTTCCTTTATACTTCCAGAAATAGGACTAATTTGGCTTTCTGCCTGTAACAATTTATGGCTCCACCAATTTCCAATTGTATTTTTCAAAGAAGCTTTACCAGAAAAAGAAGACCCTTGAATATCAAATTTATTAGTTTGATTATTTAATATTAAATTTACAAATTTTTCTTTTTTATTCTGACGTGTTTTAGATTTAAAGGAAATTAAATTATCTCCTAAATATTTTTCTTCTCCAAAACCTTCTACTTCAAAAATAGTTGCTCCAAGTAGTTTTACGGTAAATTTATATTTATTATTTACAGTTGTTTCATTGTCTTTCCTAGAAAAAGAATAATTATTATATCCTATAACTTCATTATTTCTTAAGATTTCAAGTTCAATTTTTTTGAAGTTATTATAATGACCAACATGTGCGTTTGAGTTAAAAGTAAATAAAAAAAATATAATAATAGTGTAAAATTCTTTCATGATAATAATATAAATAAAAATTAATCTAAAAGTATCAATATTTAATGTTCCTATCTATAAAAAATATTCCGAAAGTAAATTGGAGCTCAAATGAAAGTTTGAATTTCAGGCCAAAATTTTCAACATCATTTTTCTTAATTTTTGGATTAACAATTTTTGGTTTAGGAGAAGGTTTATTAATTTTATCAACAACTGGAAATTCACCCTGGTCAGTATTAGCTGAAGGAATCTCACTCAACTCTAGTCTATCTATTGGTGCAGCAACTTTTTTTGTAAGTGTAGGAGTACTTTTTTTATGGATTTTTTTAAAACAAAAACCAGGTCTTGGAACAATTTTTAACATCATTGTGATTGCTGCTATGATTGATTTCACTTTAAATTATTTTCAACCTCCTTCATCTCTTTTTATAAAGTACTTATTAGCAGTTCTTGCAGTAATTTTAGTAGGACTTGGTAGTGGTATTTATTTAGTTGCCAATCTTGGTCCAGGTCCACGAGACGGTTTAATGACAGGATTAACAAATACAACAAATTTACCTATAGCATTGGTAAGAGCTTTTTTGGAAATTACAGTTGTAATTATTGGTTGGTATTTAGGTGGGACTGTTGGAGTAGGCACACTTATATTTGCTTTTGGAATTGGCCCTTGTGTAGCTTTAGGATTATTTTTAGTTGGAAAAATATTTAACTAAGCTGCAGCGCTAGTTTTCTCACTTCTTTTTCTTTCATGAGGATCAAGAATTGCTTTTCTCAATCTACAAGACTCAGGTGTAATTTCTAATGCTTCATCACTGTTAAGCATACTTAGTTGTTCAGCTATTGACATTTTTCTAACAGGAGTAAGAACGACGTTTTCATCTGTTCCTTGTGTTCTCATATTTGTTAATTTTTTACCTTTCATGACATTTATAATCATGTCCCCTGGTTTTGGTGATAATCCAACAATCATACCTGGATAAACAGAATCATTATGAGTAACAAACATTTCTCCTCTTGCCTGAAGGTTAAAGATTGCAAAAGCTACTGCTTTTCCTTTTTCCATCGCAATTAATGCACCATTTCTTCTGCCTTCCATTTCACCTTCAAAAGGACCGTAGTCGTGGAAAATTCTATTAATTACACCTTCCCCTTTGGTAAGAGTTAGAAATCTACTTGTGTATCCCATCAAACCTCTCGTAGGTGCATGAAATATCAATCTTTTCTTATTTGTACCTGTATCTTTTAATTCAATTAATTTACCTTTTCTTCTATTCATTGAGTCGATTACTTTCGAAGAGTGTTCTTCATCTAAATCCATAGTAATTTCCTCAATTGGCTCAAGTTTGTTTCCTTGATCATCAGTTTTGTATAAAACTTTTGGTGGACTTACTGTCATTTCAAAACCTTCTCTTCTCATTTGAGTAAGTAGTATTTCCAACATTAGTTCACCTCGGCCACTTACAACAAATGCATCTTTTCCATTATTTTCTGAAAAAGTAATTCCAACATTGTTTTGTGCTTCTTGAACTAGTCTTTCCCTAATTTGTGTGCTTGTAAGCTTTTTACCTTCAGTTCCTGCTAATGGAGAAGTATTAACTGTTATCGTAATTGACATTGTCGGAGGATCAATCGGAGTCGCTGGTATTGGGTCATTAACCTCTAAGTTACAAATTGTATCAGCAACATTAGCTTTTTCTAATCCTGCTACAACTACAATATCTCCTGCTTCTCCAACTTCAATTGGAACTTTTTTAGTTCCTTCATACCTAAAAATCTTAGTTAATTTTCCTTCATCAACTTTTTCACCATTTAAATTAATAGCTTTGATTGGTTGATTTGCTTTTGCTGTACCTTGTGCAATTCTACCTACAAGACTTCTACCTAAAAAACTGTCTGAATAAAGCAATGTTGATAACATTGCAAAAGGTTTGGTTTTATCTAATTCGGCAGGTTTAACGTGCTCCACAATCAAGTCTAATAAAGGATTTAAATTTTCTCTAGCCCCATCAACCTCATGATCTGCCCATCCAGATCTTCCACTCGCATACAGAACAGGAAAATCTAATTGTTCTTCATTAGCATCTAAACTTACAAACAGATCAAACGTTTCGTCCAAAACTTCATTAGCTCTTTGATCAGCTTTATCTAACTTATTAATAACTACAATTGGTTTTAAACCTTGTTTTAATGCTTTCGATAAAACAAATTTTGTTTGAGGCATAACTCCTTCTGCAGAGTCAATTAATAAAAGAGCTCCATCAGCCATGCTCAAAACTCTTTCGACTTCTGCTGCAAAATCTCTGTGACCAGGTGTATCAATAATATTTATTCTTGAATTATTCCAGTTTATCGATGCAGGTTTTGCAAGAATTGTAATTCCTCTTTCTTTTTCTAGTTCCCCAGAGTCCATTAATCTTTCATCAACAACTTCATTTTCTCTAAATGATCCACTTTGTTTCATTAAATTATCAATCAAAGTAGTTTTGCCATGGTCGACATGGGCTATGATTGTGATGTTTCTTATATTGTTGCTCATAAAATGTGGCTCTTATACATATTTAATTTGATATTAAAACTTAAAAAAACTCATGACTGGCTTGATTAATTTAAATAACTTGTGATTAATTAGGCTTTTTTTGTTTATCTTTTTTAAGTTTCCTTTTTTCTTTAAAACTTAATTTGGATTTCTTTTTTACACTCGAATCCTTAAATGACTTTCCACTGTATCTTTTTGACATAATTTAAATTTGCATAAAAAAAAGGCCATCATGTGATGGCCTTTTAAATTTTAGTTTTAGAGTAGTGGGATTACATTCTTCTACTTTCTAGAAATTATTAAGTAATTACTTATCTTTTTGATTACCTTCGTTGAAAACTTCGTTGAGAAAATCTGAAATTTTGGAAGGACTTTGGAAAGTAACCTCAATAATCTGAGGTTACTTTCTCAGTTTATGATTGTTTAAGTATAACTGACAGGATTTCCTGCTCTGTCATTCGGTAAATCTTTATTTTTGACTTCAGTAACTGCGTCCTTAGCGTTACTTACTTTTACCTCTACTATTTGTTTTAGATTGTCATTATCAACTAATTGTTCATTACAATAGTTAATAACTTTTTGTTGTGCTTCATCAGCGCTTTCTGCTTTGATGATTTCTTCACGAGTCGAAGTTGATTTTTCAACCACATCAACTTTAACTTTATATATGTTAGTCATATAACCTCCTTAATTTTTTGTAACATAAAGAGATATGATTACAACCGGACACCTTGTAAAACCCAGCAATGACGGTAAAAAAAATTTTAAATTTTTATTAAATTTCTATTTCTAGTTTAAAAACAAAAAAACCCCCAGAAATTTCTTTCTGAGGGTTTCTAATTTGTTTAACTTTTGTATTAAGAGTGTTCTGGTCGGGGAACCGTATTACATTCTCATACATTTGACGCCAATATTGACTTATTTGAGAACTTCATTGAAAACTTCATTGAGATTGAGGTTAAATTCAAAAGGACTTTAAAAGATGACTTCATTGAACTTCATTTATTTATCTATCTTTTCTTAAAATTGTTCATCACTAATAGGATCAAATTCAAAAGGAACTCAAAAGATAAAATAAGAAAATTAAAATTTTTGAGGATTTTTAGTTATCAAGATATATGAGTATTTTACCACCACTCTAATAATCTTCCATTACCTACAATAATCATTATACAAGTAACAATATGTAGAACCACCTAAAATGTTCTAACCAATAAAATTTTTTTGTCGTATGGTTTAGTTTTTTTATCTGAAAAACTTCCAAGTGCGTATAACCAAATTTTAAACCAATATTTCATCTCTATTTTTCTCTTCTTGAATAATAAAATATTTTAAATAATTTTTGATTTATAATCTATTTTCATCAAATTTTTTGTTTAATTTAGTAGTAATAACTTTAGAATTTTTATTATTCCACTCATTAAGTGACTTCAATATCGGTATTAATTGTAAACCAAAGTCACTTAATGAATATTCAACTTTTGGTGGAACAACTTGAAATACTTTTCTATTGATAATCCCATCAAACTCTAATTCTTTTAGTTGTTTTGCTAGCATTTGCTGAGTAATTGTAGATAAAATTTTTCTTAAATTCCCAAACCTAAGAACTTTATTTTGATAAATCGCAAATAATATTCTTATTTTCCATTTTCCCCCAAAGAAATACACTGCTCTTTCTGCTGGACATTTAGTTATTGTTTTCATGGTATGTTTTTAGTTAGTAGTATGTTTTTTTGTAGTATTGAATATTTTTATAATAAATTTATATAATATTCAATCAATTATAAGGAGAATTATGACAAAAGGACAAAAAGCAGGAAATGATCCAATTACAATTAAAGTAGAAAAAGGAAAAAATTACTTTTGGTGTTCTTGTGGTAAAAGTAAAGGACAACCTTTTTGTGACGGTTCACACAAAGGATCAGACTTTACACCACTTAAGTACACAGCAGAAGAAAGTAAGGAAATATTTTTTTGTAACTGTAAACAAACTGAAAATGCTCCATTTTGCGATGGATCACATTTAAAATGAACTATCACGCACACATATACTGGAAAAATTCTGAAGAAAGAGAAATTGCTCTTTCTTTGAGAAATTTTTTAAAAGATAAAGGGTGTCAACTTGGAACAGTATGGGATACCCCAATTGGACCTCACCCTTTACCTATGTATCAAGTGATGTACGATAGTTCTCTTCAAAAAGAAGTAGAAGAATATTTACGAAAAAAAAAATTAACCATCTTATTACATGAAGATATTGGTGACGATCATGTGCGTGATCATACTTATGGTGCTAGATGGATTGGAAATCCTTTATCTTTAGATTTAGATTTTTTAAAACAAATATAAAAAACCCCCGGAAATTTCTTTCCGAGGGTTCTAAATTGTTTAGGGAATGTTTATTGAGCGTTCTCTAACGGTATGTAAGTTACATTCTCATACATTGTACGCCAATATTAGATTATTTAAGGACTTCATTGAAAACTTCATTGAGATTGAGGTTAAACTCAAAAGGACTTCAAAAGATGACTTCATTGAACTTCATTGAATTATTATTTTGAGGACTTATCTTTTTCTTTATTATTCCAATCTGGAAATAATCTCTTATGTTCTTCAAGTAACATCTTATCATCATTATCCAAATAATTTCTGTGTAACATTTTAGTAGAAGTATTCATTTGTCTTGCGACAACTTCTAAACTCGCATTTTGATTATATCGGTTTTTTGCGAATGTGTGTCTAATCGCATAGATTGGTCTTGTTGAACCATTACGATAATACAATTCTAATTTTTTAGATATTCTAGTGAAAACTGAACTAATCTTTCTATATAAACTTTGTCTATCTTTGTAAGTAGGAAATAAAAGATAATCATTTGATTTTGTATTTTCGTTTCTTTTTAGAATTTCAGGTATGAAAATATGTTTAGTGAAATAAGGATGACAAGTTAATTGATGTTTAGGTTTAGTTTTAGTTCCAAATAATGTGAAAAGTAAAATTGGTTCTGTAGGATTATCTTTGTCGTTAATAAATCTATACTGAAATCTTTTAATCTTTAGTGGTTCAATTCCAGGTCTAAATCCACCACTTCTTATAAGATTGATATAGTCTTTAGTTTCTAAATAAAATTTATCTTTAGATGAATTGTATTCTTCATCTAATTGTTTTGAAATCATATTTAATTCACTATTAAAGTATGAAGGTCTTTCTTGGTTGATTACTTTGAAAGTAGGGAAGTCAGGAAGTCTTGTTATAACACCATTGTTTAACGCTCTCTTAAACATTTGTGAAATTAGAGAAATATATTTTGATATTGTGTTATCAGTTTTTTTATCAAGTTTTAGATTTTCAATAATATCATTGATAACATTATTAACATTTTCAATATTTGTATAATCAACATCTTCAAAATATTTTTTCAAGTAGTTGTCATACTTTAATTGTTCTCTTTCTGGTTGGGTTGAATTACGACCTTTGTATTTGTTAAATCTATGTCTTAAAAACTCTTGTGCGATTTCTTTATCAAAATTTTTTTCTGTCTTAATTGTTTTTTCATTATTTTCTCTCCACCAAGAATTGTAAATATGTTTCGCTTTTTTTATCGCATCATTGACATTTTTAGTTCTTAAACTTTTTTCTATATTACCGCTTTTCATTACTTTTGTTCCTACATAGAAAGAACAATAGTAACTACTACTGTTGTTAAATTTATAAACTTTTAGACTAGGGTTTTGTGGTAATTCTTTAATAGTTTCTCTTAAAATTTTCTTCTTAATCTTTTTCATATCAATTTGGTAAGTGGTTTTTTGGTTTGGTCAAGGGGTTAAACCCTTGACCATTATTTTGATTATTGAGATTTACTTACTTTTTAAGTCGGAATACCCAATGTTATTTGGAATAACAGAATTAACTGTTTTAGAAGTTATTTCTTTGAACTTCTTTTTGAACGCAGTTAAGTATTTTTCTCTTAACTCTTTACTTCCAAGTTTTGTTATCCAATCAAAAGTGAGAGTAGTTATACCATTCGCAAGTTGTTCGTTGAACGCAACACCAACTTTCATCGGTTTATCCATATGGTCAGTTGAGTAACCAAGTTTATCAACAGACATTTCTTTCAATGCGTCTTCAACAACTTCCTCAACTCTTTCTCTAATGTAGAAAAGAGTATTAGGTTCTAAACCAGATAATCTATTATCACTTTCAATCGCAACTTTTAGAAAATCAACAGGTTTAGATAAATCGCCATATTCCCAAGGAGAAGGTGATTTTTGTTTCTCTCCATAGAAATACTCAAACACATCTTTCTGTGTCGTATAGATACTACACATATTGATGAACGCTTCTCTCGCAGTTTCATCACTATTCAAGTTTTGTTTAGTTACTTGAGTTGTAATGTAATATTGAGTTGTCCAACTTTCTGGTAATTTATTTAACTTATATAAATCACTTAAAAGTTCAGATTTACCTATCTTTATATACTTTGCGATAGTTGTTTCTGATAATGGAAGAACTTGTTTAAGAATACCGAAGTCATCCTTAAGTTCTTGTTCTGCGTTATAAAGTTCAACACAAACATTGTAGATTGATTTAACACCGACAAGAATGTTGTTGAAGATTGAAGTATAGAACTTTTGAATATTATTAGTTCTAGTCTTAATCACCTGGTCATCTGTGGCGTTTTTACTAACTTTTTCACAGACAACTCTTTCAACAATCATTTTATTAGAGTTCATATCAAATTTGTTTGAAAACTTTTTGATTGTATCTCTAATATTGTTTTCTTGTTGGTCTTTCTTTTTTTGTTTCTCAAGTTGAAGTATCTTTTCTTTTTCTTCAACTTCTTTCACTATGTTACTAGAAGTTTCAGATAATTTTGAAAACTTCTCATAAGCGTTATCAGTTGAGTTCGCAAGAGATTGTAAAAATTCTCTTGTTACCTCAATGTCTTCTTTGACTTTACCATTTGTTTTAGTCATATTACTCCATTGTTATAGGTTTAATTAACTCACAGAAAATTCTGTGAGTATCTAATTGTTTCCAATTAAATTCTTAAAATTTTGAATAAATTTTTGTTGGACGAGATAGGATTTGTTTTTTAGTTAAACCGTCACTTCTTTTATGACTTCTAACTATTCTCATCTTCTCTTTATTTTCAGAACTTGTTGAATATTGTTCTAATCTAAATTCTCTTTGATTTTCATTTTCATAATCTGGATCTCTAAAGTTTTCAAAGAAAATGTAATTGTCATCTCTTTCAATTAAATCAAATTTTATATACTCATAATCATATGCGTTTGCGGATTTACAAATTATTTGTAAAATATTTTCTATTTCTTCTTGTTTATTGGTTCTACATTCAACACTACAATTTACTTTTCCATTTATGAAAGAGTATTTTGTTTTGTAATTTTCAACTATAATCCAATCAACTTTGAATTTTTCTATTTCCTTGTTATTCCAATATTTTCTATAAACTTTATTTTCAAATTGTTCTTTATTCCAATTTTCAAATTTTTTGATTTCTTCTCTTTTAATCTTTTTGTGTTTATTAGGATTAAGTCTTTGACTTAAAGGTATAAATTTTTGATTTGAAATATCTGTCTTATCTTTGAAAATCAAATCAAAATATATTTTGTAAATTTTAATCATTAACAAAATACCTCTTCAATATATTGTCTTTTTAATTCTTTTAATTTTTTGACAATCTTATCTACTTCAGTTCTTTGTTTGATAGGAACATTCAAACAAAGAACTTTAAGTATTAGTTCTTCTAATAAAATGATTTTATTAGACATTAGTTTAATCCCTCCCGATAGTTACAATCACCACAACTACAATTTCGTTGTAGTAATTTTAGTTTGTCTTTTGCGTTGTTAAAATCTATGTGGATGACTTCTTTGTTATGTTGAAGACACCACACTTTTAATCCAATGGATGTAAATCCTACTTTGACTTGTTGATGAGGTAGTTGATAAACATTTGTTTCAATACAATCATCACAATAGATAAGTTGTCTGATTTCGGATTTATCTTTCTCATTGGTTAAATCTAAATGAAAGTTCTTCACTTACGCTACTTTCAAATCAGAATTGTATGTTTCTAAAACTCTTGTTGAAGTCTTAGGTGTTTTCTTCAATCTAAGAATTGAATTAAACATAGGTTTTACTTTAGTTTTTTGACTAATATGTCTTTTCTTCTCTAATTTCTTAACATCATTTAAGTAATCAGAAATGTCTTCTTCTTTGTAAGAAATATTCTTCATTACAAACGCATTTTTAGAGTAAGTGTTTTGATAGTGATTACTACTTTCTGGTAGTTTTTGAGTTTCTAAATAAACACTTCTAATCATTGGGTCTTTTATTGTAGGGAATCTTCTTTCAATATCTTCACTACATTTTCTTTGTTTTTCATTTTGATACATTCTCATTTGTTTCACTCCTTTGTTAATCATTATGTCTTAATTGTATCAGACAGTTATTGAAAAATAGTTGGACAGATAGAGTTAAGACTTTAACTGTCCTAATGAGAGATAAGTAAGTAACATTAAGGACTACACTATGAATTAAAACAACAACAGATTTGTTACTTACTTTTCTCATCATATACCTTAAGTATAAACTATAAAAAGAGTGAATTGAGGAGACAGATAGAGTTAAGACCTTATCTGTCCTATAAAAAATATTTCCAGTCGGAAATTAAGATGAATATTGACCTGGAAATTCTCCATTACAAACATTCTGAAGAATTCTTTTTGCGTTTGTTCTGTATCTTGTAATTTGTCTTTCTAAACTTTTTACACTTGAGAATTTTTTACCAAATCTTTGTGTAGTCCATTTATTAGTCTTATAATTTTTATCTAAATTTATGTCTCCTTCAATTTTAGGATCAAATTTTAGAAAATCTTGTGTTGTGAATTTATCCATCGCACTTCTTTTACCTAATCGTTTTAATATTTGTTTTCTTCTTGCGACTAATCTTCTTCTAGTTTCTCTTAAAGTTAATTCTTCTTCTCTATGAAGTTTCCAAGTTTCTAAATAGATTTGAAGTTTTACATAATGATTTCTTTGAGTATCTACTTCTTTCTTTTTTTCTTTTTCTTTACCAAGAATTTCTCTAATCTTTTGAAGGTTGTATTCAATTGGTGAAGTTTTAGATATTTGAATAGTCAATGAATTAGGTAAGTGTTTAATATTGTTTGATTTGATGACTTTTGGGTCAAAAGTCTTTTTTGAGAACAAATCTCTACCTATTTTACTCCACCAAATATTAAATGAAGTTGTTACTTCTTTTTGTTTTTCAATAAAATCTAAATTCCAACCACTATATTTTGACTTATCTACCTTAAATTCATCTTTGTATTTAAGACAAATTCTCAAGTAAGTATAATGAAGACGATAAATCTGTATCTGTTTATCTAATACAGTTTCTTTATGAACTAATGATATTTGTTCTTTTACTCCCATAGAAAAAATCTATCCCAATATGTCAAAAATTCAAGTTTTTGAGAAGACAATTAAGAGAATTCCTTAATTGTCGTGGTAATTCCCTTGATACCCCATCCGATCCTGTTAGCGTTCTCTTTCAGAACTCAATTTAGAAAGGAGAAATAAAAATGAGTAAAACATACATTTATTGTAGAAATAGTGATATAAACGCATTTGAGAAGGGTAGTTCAATTGAAACCCAAATCAAAAAATCTACACTTTACGCCAATTTGAAGTCCTTAAATGTAGATGAAATTGTCAAAGAACAATGTAGTGGAACAATACCTTTTGAAAGACGAGAACAAGGTTTTGAACTACTAAAAAAGGTCAAACAGAATGACAATATCATTTGTAGTCATTTAGACAGATGTGGAAGAAATACACTTTCTTTACTTCAGTTAATTCAAAAACTTAAAAGAAAGAAAGTTAAACTTCATTTCGTAGATTTGAATTGTGAAGTAACTGGTTCAGATGCGATAGGGAATGTCTTTCTAACTATGTTGTCTTGTTTCGCACAGTTTCACGCAGAACAAACTTCTCAAAAAATGAAAAGTTATAGAGAAAGAATGAGAAGTGAAAACAAGTTCGCAGGTGGAAAAATGACATTTGGTTATGACAAAGATGAAAATGGTTTCTTTGTTCCTGTTGAAAAAGAACAAGAAGTTATCCGTCAAATGTTGTTTATGAGAAAACAAGGTAAAAGTTACAGAACAATTTCGGACGTAATTTCTAAATCAACTCGTAAGAAATTTCCTTTGTCTTGGACACACAAAATAATTCAAAGAGAAATGTCGGAACAAGGAGTAGCGTAATGGATTATCTTTGTTCGGAATGTTCTACTCAATTATCAAAATTTGAGATTGAGTTGAATACACTTTATCCAGTTGGAAAACTCTATTGTGAATTCTGTCAGAACAAACACGAAAGAGAAATTATTAAAAAATTATCAGACAGTATTTCTGATTTAGATTTTTATGATTATCCAAAAACGATAGCGAAATACAAAAAACAAGAAGAAGAAACAAAGAAAAAGGACAAAAATGAAACTAATTAAAACAATTATATTTTTGTTTCTAATTAGTTTTACTACTAACGCTTTTAGTAAATCAAACGAATATTACAGAACTACACTTTTACACATTATGATGGAGTGTAGTTCTGAATGTCAAAAATCTGTAATTGAAAAAGAAATTAAATATTTAATCTACGAGATAATAGAAAAACTATTAAGAAAACTAGAATTAGAGTTATTGGAAAAGAGAATATTAACTGTTAATGTTAATAATGTTAGATTTCTTTTTTGATAAAGGTGGTTTAATTCTTATCTGTTTATTTTTTTTTGGCGCACTTTCTTTTAGAGTTAAAGATTGTTTAAATAATAAAAGAAATTTTATTACTTCTTTAGTTTTAAATTTTATCGTTTTATTTTTAAATTTAGTTGTAATTGGAGTTTTATTTTATAGTTTTGGATATTTTGGTGGTTATCTAAAATCTTCATTTATGACACCTCTATATTTACAGTATTTCTACATTGTTTTTTGTGTAATCGTTGGTCTTTATATTTTCTCTAAATTTTATCTATTTCTTAATAAATTTTACTTAAATTATTTAGATAAAGGTATTTTCTCATTTAAGAGAAAATCTGGTAAAATTTAAAATGTTGAAAAATTTTTTTTTAATCATTTTTATTAGTTTTTTAATATCAAATATTTCTTATTCAGAAGAAAAAACTTTGCGTTGTTTATTTGTATTGGGTGAAAGAAATGAATTTACAGAAAATGGAACAAAGACTTTTGAATTTGGTAAAGGAGATAAAGAAGACGAATATCTCGTAATAGATTTTGAAAAAGAAAGAATTAAATCTGCGCCATACTATCAAGGTTTCTTTAGTACAAATTTTACTTTTCAACCAGAAAAAATAACCTGGAGTAAAACAAAAAAAAATAATTACACTTTTTATGTTGAACTCAATAGAGTATCTGGAAGATTACAAATTATATATAATTCATTACCAACTGGAATAGGGTCTTATAATGAGGAGTATTTTTATACCTGTGAAAATTTTAAAACTAGATTTTAATGAAAGTATATAAAAAAACTTTTGATTTTTATGTAACAGACGCAGAAGTAGATAATTATGTCCATACTATACTTCAAAGTCCTGAAGTAGATCCTGAAGATGAAATAGATGTGTCTTTAGATAGAGATGACTACAATACTTATCTAACTCTTAAAGTTTTTGATAGACAATTACACTGATGAGATTGTTGTTTTTTATAACATTATTCTTTGTTGTGACTTTTTCTAATTCTTGGTCATTATTTCACAAAAAAGAAGAAAAATATGTTTGTAGCGAAACTTCAAATGGTAAAAAATTTTTATATATTTTTGATATAAAAAATAAAAAAGTCTACCAAGATATTAAAACTGATGATGGATTTGATTTGGTGATTGGAGATAATTATTACGCTTGGAAGATGAAATCATATGATTTGATTGATGGCGGTATTTTTTATGAGAATGGTAGATTAATGATTGTTGATACAGTTCATATTCTTTTGAATACAGATACAAAACAATTAACTCTTGAAGCAGAAGAAAGTGTCGCAACAAAACAATTTAATAAAAAAAGAGTAACCAAATATCAAAATTGTAAAAAGTTATAATGAAAAAAATATCTTTAATAATTTTATTATTCTTTATTTTTACTAACAATTCTTGGTCACTAGAAATAATTGATAAGTTGTTTAATAAAACCAAAGTTTATAAATGTTATTATAAAGATTTGTCTGGTCCAACATTTATTGGAATTAATAATGACTTTATTATTATAAATTTTGATGAGGAAGAAAAATACGCAATCAAGTATCCTATTACGAATGAAAATGAAAAAACTATTTACGCTGAACTTCTAGTTAATCAAAAATTAGACAGAAGAATAACATTTAAAAAAATCTCTAAAGAATTAACATTAGATTATAGACCAGGAAGAACCGTTAAAACTATAAGTGATTATTTTGAATTATCTTGTGAGTTAATTGAAAACTAATGTTAGGAACATTTTTAATATATGTATTTTTTAATCTAATGATTTTTGGTATGTTAGGAATGTCAGTTGGATTTTATTCTGAATACAAAAAGAGTAGAAAAAAACAATATCTTATTGGAACTTCACTTTGTTCTATTTTGTATTTAGGAGTTATTTTTTTACAATTTCAAAGTCCAACAACACCTAGTGTTATTATTTTATTATCTCAACTATTTTTAATTTGTGTAGTTGTAATTGACATAAAATTTAATAATCAAAGAATATTAAAATTCTTCTCTAATTTGTTTGGAAAGATTAATGATTTTTTTGAATATACTTTACCTAGTTTTTTTGAAGGTTTTTTTTTATATTCATTTTTAATCATAATATTTCTCGGAATAATTTATCTAATTGTAAAGTTAGTTAAATACTTCTGGTATTTGTAATTAACATTCGGTAGTAGATAATGAAATACAGGGAATCTACTACCGAAGTTTTAATCAGTTTGAATGAAAGTTATTACTATTTATAATTTAGAACTAATGTATCGTTTGATACTACCTTCAATTATTTGAGAATACTTCCTCATATCTTTATCTGCGACTTGTCTAAAAGTATTCATCAAATTTTTATCAATTGTAAAAGTCACCTTTGTTTTATCTGAAACAATATTGTTATATCTATTTTCGTTTATGTTTATCATTTGGAGATTTCCTCTAGTTTTATTTTCACTTCAAACTAATTAAATTTTTTAATCTCTATCTTTAATATCGTATGCGAGTTTTACATCGCCAATGATTTCATCAACTATTCTTGTCCATAATCTCATTGAATGTGCGTCAGTTGTTGAATGACCTAATGATTTTAGATGGTCTAAAAAATTTTGTTTTTTAGTAATCAATCTATTGTAAGTCATCATATCTTCAAATTCCGCATTTACTTTTTCTGTATCAAAATAAACTTTTTGTTCTTTGAACTGATTTGATTTCTTAATCGCTCTTATGTCATATATACCACCGACATTATGTTTAGACATTTGGTCTAATTTCGCTTGATAATTTTTTTGTTGTTCTTCTTTCAATTGAGAATTTTTAATCGCTTGTCTTCTCAATTGTTCTACATTCATTGGAACTAATGTCATATTTTTCTCTCTCTCTTAAATTTAAGTTCTTCTTCTTTACGAAACTTTGTTACGAAAACATCTAATTCTTCTAACAAGGACAATCTCGTCAAAGTGTTCTTTTCTGTTTCTATTTTTCTTATGAGTTCTTTTATCTTTGGGTTCATCATACTTATATTTATTCCTTTTCATTTTGATTAGTCGTTAAACAAAACCGCTCTATTGTTACTTTCTTTAATTCTTTCATTTACAGATTTGTCCCGACCTGTTTGTTTTATAAATTTCATAATTCTTCTTATTAACTTTTTTGACCTTATGTGTTGTGAGTGTAAAGGTTCAGTATTTTCAATTGTCCATTTACAAACTTGTAAAGTTTCCGACAAATGCTCATCACTCATTCTCATCCATCCCATTTTCTCTCTCCTTAACTGATTAAAAAGTTTTCACTTTCCTGACTTGTAAATTGTTTAATTTGATAACTAACAACAGCGTTTTTATCGTTTGATACTTGATACCAAGGTCTAAATCCTAACTTCTTCCACCCTTGAACGATTAGAGTTAATACATTCAATACATCATATTCTTTTGGAACTTGAACTAACAAGTTTATATGGTTATTGTTTAATTCTCTCTCAAAGAAACCATAGAAACCAACTCTCTTTTCAGGACACTTAATAAAGTTTTTACATAATTTACGATTAACAATGGCGTTCAATAATCTGAACTTCTTTTTCAATGTATGAATAGTTAAGTTAGTATCTGTGTTTAAGTTAATCATAAAATCTTTACATATCTTACTCTGGTCTTTAATGAGTTCCTGATATAGTTGTTCTTGTTTGTTACTTCTTACTCTCTTGTGTTTTGTTTCTATCTTTTGTTTAGACATAGTTAATCGTATCTACTTCAACTCACATTGTTGTAGTTAATTGGTTATAACCTTTGTAATGGTATAAAAGTTATGAAATACTATTTCATAGAGAAATACCTGTTTGTAATTTCTCAAATCGTGGATTCTTTTCTACCGATAAATGTTTATTTAAGAACCACTCACCTTACGATATAAAATGGTATTTCAAATAAACTATTACAAAGTATGTAAAAGTATTTATACAACTGCGTATCTACGCATTGGAAAAAAATGAAATTATTTTATCTGCGTATTTGTTAATTATCTAAGGAATTGAAGTAATTAGTTAATACTGTTTCTGGTTCTTGTCCTTCTTCAACTTGTTTCTCTAGTTCTTGTAATTTAGTAAAATCACTAAACTTCTTATGTTTGAATTTCTCGGTATAAACAGAAACAAGTTTATCTCGTGGTGATAGAATATGACCTTTTCTTTTTCTACCAGATTTCTTTTCTCCTGTTTTAGTGACTTTTGTTGAATAATCTGTATCTGGTGTATTTTCTGATTGTTTTAATCTAACTTCAATATCACCTTGTTCCAATCTAGGTGAGTTGTCCATTGTTTGACTACTTCTATATTGATGACCTTGAACTACTGTATCGTAAGGATATTCAAAAAACACATCTTCAGATTTAGAGAATATAAAACATACTTTCCAATCTTTATCGTAACCTTTTTCTTTTTTCGCATATTCAAATTTCTCAATATGAAATTTTTTAACAATCATTTTCATTGAACCTTTGAGATAAGCGTAAGCGTATTTTATTTTAGAAAAATTATCTGAATGTATATTCCAATGACCTTGAGTTTTGTTTTCTTTATCGTTTTTGATATTCTTAATGTAATTGGAGTAAGTAACTGAAAAGACTAATGCGTCAGTTACACTATCTGAAATCTTAACATCTGGTTCTTCATTGATTTGATTTTCAACTACTTCATTTTCCATTAAATAATTGTAGCGAAACTTGAAAATCAATTCCAGAGTAAATTAAGACTAGAAATTGAGGGTATAGACTAGAAATGTTCTATTTGTGAAACGAATTTTAAGACGAGTAGAATAGGGGTAAATCAAAAATAAGTAGTGTGTATCGTTTAGGGGTAAAAAGCGGGAATTTCTTAAAAGATGACTTCATTGAAACTTCATTGAAACTTCATTGAAATGATGAAACAAAAAAAAACCCCCGAAGTGTTTATTTTCGGGGGTTTATTAAATTTTTGGGTTGGGTTTTTGAACTTACATTCCCATTCCACCCATTCCTCCCATGCCACCCATACCACCAGGCATACCACCAGGCATTCCACCACCAGCAGCATCTTTTTCCTCGGGTTTGTCAGCAATCATCGCTTCTGTAGTTACTAATAATCCAGATATTGAAGCAGCATCTTGTAGAGCAGTTCTTACAACTTTAACAGGATCTATAATACCTTTAGCGAACATATCGCAATATTCTTCGCTTTGTGCATCATATCCATGTGTTTTTTTATTTTGCTCTAACAATTTGCCAACAACCACTGAACCATCTACACCAGCATTCTTAGTAATTTGTCGGATTGGAGCTTCAAGTGCTTTTCTAACAAGTTCTACACCTGCTTTTTGATCATCGCCTTTTGCTTTAACCTTACCAAGGTCTTGAGCAGCATAAAGTAATGCACAACCACCACCAGTTACAATGCCTTCTTCAACTGCGGCTCTTGTTGCATTCAAAGCATCTTCAACTCTATCTTTTCTTTCTTTAACTTCAACTTCAGTTGCACCACCTACTTTGATTACAGCAACTCCACCAGCTAGTTTTGCAAGTCTTTCTTGAAGTTTCTCTCTGTCATAGTCAGAAGTTGTTTCGTCAATTTGTTGTTTAATTGAAGCACATCTACCTTCGATATCAGATTTTTTACCACTTCCATTAACTATTGTGCTATTATCTTTATCTACTTTAACTTTCTTACATGAACCTAGGTCATCAAGTTTAACATTCTCAAGCTTAATTCCTAAATCTTCAGAAATAACCTGACCTCCAGTTAAGATAGCAATATCTTCAAGCATTGCTTTTCTTCTATCACCAAAACCAGGTGCTTTTACAGCAACTACTTTTAGCCCACCTCTTAACTTGTTTACTACTAAAGTTGCTAAAGCTTCTCCTTCAACATCTTCAGAAATAATCATTAATGGTCTTCCAGCTTGAACAACAGCTTCTAATAGAGGAACCATTGGTTGGAGGTTTGTTAATTTTTTTTCATGTAAAAGAATGAAAGGGTTTTCTAACTCAGTCGTCATTTTATCACTGTTAGTAATAAAGTAAGGAGATAAATATCCTCTATCGAATTGCATACCTTCAACAACGTCTAGTTCAGTTTCAATTCCTTTATTTTCTTCAACTGTGATAACACCTTCGTTTCCAACTTTTTGCATTGCTTTTGCAATCATTGTCCCGATTTCTTTATCACCGTTTGCAGAAATAGTTCCAACTTGTGCAATTTCATCACTGTCTTTTACTTTTTTAGCAGATGCTACTAAGTTTTCTTTTACAACTTCAACCGCCGCATCAATTCCTCTTTTTACATCCATAGGATTCATGCCAGCAGTTACGTATTTTACACCTTCTCTAACAATTGCTTGTGCAAGAATAGTTGCAGTAGTTGTACCATCACCAGCTTCATCGTTTGTTTTGCTAGCAACTTCTTTAACCATCTGCGCACCCATGTTTTCAAACTTATCTTCAAGATCAATTTCTTTAGCAACAGAAACACCATCTTTAGTAATTCTAGGTGCACCATAAGATTTATCCATTACTACGTTTCTTCCTTTAGGACCCAAAGTTACTTTAACAGTATCAGCTAAGATATTTACTCCTCTAATCATAGCTGCTCTTGCTTCAGCATCAAATTTAACAACTTTTGCCATTTTGTTTTCTCCTTTAAATTAAATTACTTACTTGAAATACCCATAATGTCAGACTCTTTCATTATGCTATATTCTTTTCCATCTATTTTGACTTCAGTCCCTGACCATTTGCCAAATAAAACTTTGTCTCCAACTTTGACATCCATTGGTAATATTTTTCCATCTTCTGTTTTAGCTCCACCACCAACAGCAACAACTTTTCCTTCTTGAGGTTTTTCTTGAGCTGTATCTGGTATAATGATTCCACCAGCAGTTTTTTCACTGCTGTCTAAAACTTCGATTAAAACTCTGTCATGTAACGGTTTAAACTTCATAAATCTCCTTTATAATTCTATATAATTATGACCCTCATATAGATATTTCGTAGCCTATTTCAAGATCAGAGAATTTTTTAAGAGTAATTATGCTAGGAAAATCTAAATATTATGGTTTATAGGTAAAATAATGACTAAAAATTTAGACTTAGATGGCCTTCAGTCAATTGCTGATAATTATGACCTTTTTTACATAGATTTATGGGGGGTCATTCATAATGGTGTCAAATTACATAACTCAGCAATAGCAACTCTAAATGAACTAAAGAAAAAAAATAAAAGTTTTGTTCTTTTAACTAATGCTCCTAGACCAAACGTTACAGTTAATAAATTTTTAGAAAAAATGGGCATGAGTGAAGATTTGACAAAGCATGTTTTTACCTCAGGAGAGGCAGCTCTAAATTTTTTAAAAACATCTTTCAAATCTAATTATTTTTTTCATATAGGTCCTCCAAGAGATTTTGATTTATTCAATGAATTTAAAAACAATAAATCAACTGAGTTAAATGAAAGTGAATATTTACTTTGCACAGGTTTGTTCGATGACCATAAGGATGATTTAAGTTATTACAAAAACCTACTTGAAAATCACACAACAAAAAAAATGATTTGTACCAACCCTGATTTGATTGTTGATCGAGGAAATATTAGAGAATTGTGCGCAGGCTCAGTTGCTATGGTTTTTGAAAAAATGGGTGGAGAAGTAATTTATTTTGGCAAACCTCATGCTGAGGTTTATAATCAGTCTATAGAAAATATTGGTAAGAAAGTTTTGGCAATTGGTGATAATTTAAATACAGATATAAAGGGTGCTAACTTATTAAATTACCATTCCTTGTTGGTTTGTAATGGAATTCATAAGGAAGAGATACAAAATAAAGGAGTTAATGAAGTTTCAAAAGAGTATGAAGCTATCGTTAATTTTACTCAAACAGAATTAAAATGGTAAAGTTATATAAAAATTTCAATATTAATAATCACCACAAAAATTCAATTATATTAATTGGAAATTTTGATGGTCTTCATTTAGGACATCAAAAATTATTTAAATTAGCTCTATCATATAAAAAAAAATATAACTCAAAAATTGGTGTGATTAATTTTGATCCAATGCCTAAAATGTATTTTAACAATTCATTGAAGAATTTTAAAATTTCGTCTGTAAATCAAAAATTAGAATTACTTAAAGAATTAAAAGTAGATTTTATAATTACAAAAAAATTTGATAAAAATTTTTCTAAATTAAAATCAATTAAATTTATAAAAGAAATTTTATATAAAAAACTCAATTGCAAGTTTATATTTGTAAGTAATAATTTTAGATTTGGAAATAAAAGAGAAGGTGATGTTAAATTACTTATACAAAATGAAAAAAATTATAATTATAAAGTTATTAAACCAAAGCCACTTTTAAAAAGTAAAATAATAGTATCTTCAACGATAATAAGAAACTTTCTAGAAAAAGGTAATTTAAGTAGAGCTAATAAATTTTTAGGAAGAGAGTGGACTATTGATGGAATAGTTCAAAAGGGCAGACAAGTTGGAAAAAAAATTGGTTTTCCGACATGTAACATAGATATTAAAGATTATGTCTTAGCACAGCCAGGAGTTTATGCAGTAAGAGTACTAAGGAAAAAAAATCAAAAAAAATTGAGTGGTATAGCAAATCTTGGCTATAGACCCACATTTAATCAAAAAAAAATCTTACTTGAGGTACATTTGTTTAATTTTTCTGGAAATCTTTATAATAAGCTTTTATCAGTGCAGTTTTTAAAGTTTATTAGAAAAGAAAAAAAATTTAAGAATGTTGATCAACTTAGAAGACAAATTAAATCTGATTTAAATATTGCAAAAAAAACTAAATGAGTAAATCTGAAATAAATCTGCCCAAAACAGCTTTCTCAATGAAGGCGAACCTGCCAACTAGAGAACCAGAAATTTTAAATTATTGGCAAAAAATAAACCTTTATGATGAATTAAGAAAGTCAAGCAAAGGTAAAGAAAAATTTGTCTTACATGATGGCCCTCCATATGCAAACGGCAATATTCATATGGGGACAGCATTAAATAAAATTTTAAAAGACATAATTGTAAAATTTCATCAAATGGATGGCAAAGACTCAATTTATGTACCTGGATGGGATTGTCATGGTTTGCCGATCGAATGGAAAATAGAAGAGGAGTATAAAAAAAATAAAAAAAATAAAAATGATGTCCCTATAGTTGAGTTTAGAAAAGAGTGTAGATCTTTTGCTGAAAAATGGATTGAAGTTCACAAAGGTCAATTCAAAAGATTGGGTGTAGTTGGTGATTGGGAAAATTACTATTCAACAATGAGTTTTGATGCAGAGGCTCAAATAGTAAGAGAACTTGGCAAATTTCTTAAAGAAGGAAGTTTATACAGAGGATATAAACCAGTTTTATGGTCAACTGTTGAAAAAACTGCTCTAGCTGATGCAGAAGTAGAATATCAAGACCATAAGTCAGATACTATATACACATCCTTTTCAGTTAGGTCGTCTAAAATTAAAGAATTAGAAAAAAGTGAAATTATAATTTGGACAACTACACCATGGACAATTCCTGCTAATAAAGCATTAGCTTATAACCAGGCATTAGAATATGTATTACTGGAAGTTAATGATGAGGGAGATTTTCAAAACAGAAAAATAGTTGTTGCAAAAGCTTTACTTGAGTCAGTCATAAAAGAATGTGGCATTAAAAATTATAAAGAGATTAAAAAGTTTAAAGGAAAAGAGTTTAAAGACACTATTTGTAACCATCCTTTTTTAAACTTAGGTTATGAAGCTGAAATCCCAATGTTAGAAGCAAGATTTGTGACGACAGAGCAGGGTACAGGAATAGTTCATTGTGCACCAAGTCATGGGCCTGATGATTTTAATTTATGTTTGAATAACGGAATAAAAGCAATAGAGACAGTTGATGGTGACGGAAAATATACAAATAATGTAAAATTATTTGAAGGCATTCATATTTTTAAAGCTAATTCAATAGTAATTGAAAAACTTAAAGAGCAAAAAAATTTATTATCAAATGGTGAACTAGTTCATTCTTATCCTCATTCTTGGAGATCAAAAGCACCATTAGTTCATAGAGCAACACCTCAGTGGTTTATTTCTATGGAAAGTCACAAATTAAGAGACAAAGCTTTAAAAGCTATAGATGATACAACATTTTATCCAAGCAAGGGAAAAGAAAGATTAAAATCTATGATCGAAACAAGACCTGATTGGTGTGTTTCTAGACAAAGGGTATGGGGAGTCCCTCTACCTATTTTTGTTAATAAAAAAACAAAAGAAATTTTAGTTGATGATGAGGTTAATGAAAATATTGCAACAATTTATGAAAAGGAGGGATCTGACTGCTGGTTTTCAGATGATCCGCAAAGATTTTTAGGTGATAAGTACAATGCCCAAGATTATGATAAATTAAGTGACATTGTTGAGGTTTGGTTTGATAGTGGCTCAACTCATTCATTTGTATTAGAGAAAAGAAGCGATCTTAAATGGCCAGCATCAATGTATTTAGAAGGTTCAGATCAGCATAGAGGTTGGTTTCATTCCTCATTATTAGAATCGTGTGGAACTAGAGGTAGAGCTCCTTTTGACTCCATTTTATCCCATGGTTTTGTTGTAGATGGAAAAGGTTTAAAAATGTCTAAATCATTAGGAAATGTGATTGCTCCTGAGGATATTTTAAAAAAATATGGAGCAGATATATTGAGGATATGGGTAGCCTCTTCAAATTATTCTGAAGATTTAAGAATTGATTATTCAATTTTAGATCAGCACGCAGATTCTTATAGAAAAATTAGAAATACATTTAGGTATTTATTGGGAAACCTGAATGATAACTTTGAAGTTGTTGATTTTAAAAAAGTAAATATTAAAAATCTTCCTGAATTAGAACATATAATGTTACATAAAATTTATACTTTGAATTCTAATTTTAAAAGATATTTTAAAAATTATGATTTTCACAACTTGTACAAAGAGTTATTAAATTTTTGTACAGTAGACCTATCTTCATTTTATTTCGATATAAGAAAAGATACTTTATATTGTGATAGCCTAAATTCGGAAAAAAGAAAAGCGACAAGTCTTGTTTTAAATATTATTTTAAATTCACTTTTAAAATGGTTCGCGCCTATTTTATCTTTTACCACTGAGGAAATTTATAGATTACTATCTAAAGAAAATAAAAGCATCCATCTTGAAAAGTTTTTAGATTTTCCAGAAGAATTTAATAATGAAGAATTAAATAATAAATGGAAAGAGCTGATAAATATAAGAGATATATGCAATATTAGCATTGAGGAGAAACGAGCTAACAAGGAAATTGGATCAAGTTTAGAAGCTCATTTAAAAATTCAATTAAACAATAAATATAAAAAATTAGTTGAGAATATTAATTTTTCAGAACTGTGTATTACTTCAAAAGCCGAAGTTTATTTTAGTGATAATCCAGAGATTCAAGTGAAAACTTTTAAAGCTATTGGAGACAAATGCTCAATTTGTTGGAAAATAAATGATACAGGTTGTGAGAGAGCAATTTGTCCTAAAAGTAATTAATGGAAGTAAGAAATAATTTAAAAAACTTTTTATTAAAATTCTTTGTTGTTTTGTTTATTTATCTTTTAGACAGGATATCAAAAATTTATATACTTCACTTAAGTAAGAATAATTTTGAAAATGAATTATTTGTTTCTAAATACCTAAATATTACACCTCTATGGAATAGCGGTATATCTTTTGGAATATTTTCACTTGAAGAAGGAAAATTATATCATTTATTAACTGCATCAATTGGAATTATAATTTTAGTATTAGTAATAATGGCTTTGAACAATCAAGGTTTTAAAAAACTATTATTATTAATTATAATAGGAGGTGCACTTGGAAACTTTCATGATCGTATACAATTTAATGCAGTTTTAGACTTTATAGATTTTCACGTAGCAAATTTTCATTGGTTTATTTTTAATGTATCGGATATATTTATTACTTTAGGGGTAGCCGGTATGATAATATTAGAATTAACTGATAATAATAAAAAAAACCAAAATGAATAAATTGTTATTATTTTTAACATTAGTTTTATTTACAATAAGTGGATGCTCCACTGTAAAAGAAGCATTTGATCCTCAAAGAAAAAATGGATCAGAGGAATTTTTGGTTGAAAAAAAAGCCCCTCTTTCAATGCCTCCAAATTTTGATGAATTGCCAATTCCAAAAAGTCAAAAAATTGAAGAGGTAGAGGAAGTGGATGACATACAAAATTTAATTTTGAGTTCGGAAAATAATGAACAAAACTCGTCAAAAAAAGAAAATCCTTCAGAAAATAATTTGGAAATTTCAATATTAAATCAAATTAATAAAAATTAATGTTATCAAAAGGTATTAATTTTCTTAATTTTAAGATTAAAAAAAAAGAAAAAAAAATTGATTTAAAATTAAAATCAATCTTAAACGAAAATAATCAAGTCATTCAATCTTTAAGAAAAACTTACAAAGATAGTTTTAATAAAAAAAAATTAAAATCATTGGATAAAACTCTTGAATATAGAATTATTGGTATGGGTGGTTCAACTCTGGGTGCTCAAGCAATATATGATTTTTTAAAAAAAAAAATTAAAAAAAAATTTTCTTTTATTGATAATTTACAACCAAAACATAAATTATTATTTAATAAATCTTGTAATAATTTGGTTGTATCTAAATCAGGAAATACAATTGAGACCATTGTAAACTTCAATACTTTAAAAAAAAAAAAAGATAAAAATCTCTTTATTACAGAAAATAAAAATAGTTATTTGAGACAACTTGGTAACAAACTAAAATGCGAAATTATTGATCACAATAATTATATTGGAGGAAGATACTCTGTATTATCTGAAGTTGGAATGTTACCATCTGAATTAATGGGTTTTAAACCAGAAAATTTTAGGCAATTAAATACACTTATAAAAAATAAAAAATTTATGGATGCATTAATTATTAATGTTTCAAATATAATTTTTTTTCTAAAAAATAAAAAATTTAATTCCGTAATAATCAATTATGATGAGTCTTCGACCAATCTTTTCAATTGGTATCAACAGTTAGTTGCAGAAAGTTTGGGTAAAAATAAATCAGGTATATTGCCGATAGTATCAAATATGCCAAAAGATAATCATAGTGTAATGCAGTTATATTTAGATGGGTTTCAAAATAATTTTTTTACGTTTTTTTTTGTGAAAGAAAAAAATTCTATCAAAATAAACAATAAAACAATCTTATCAGATTATAAATATTTAAAAAATAAAAATATTAACCAAATTATGTATGCTCAAATGAAAGCAACAGAGAATGTGTTTAAAAAAAAAAAAATCCCTTTTAGAACTTTTGAAATAAATAAAAGAGATGAAAAAACTTTAGGAGAACTTTTTTGTTTTTTTATGCTAGAAACAATATTAATTGGGAAGTGTCTAAATATAAATCCTTATGATCAACCAGCTGTGGAGTTAATAAAAACTCAGACTAGGAAAATTTTAACTTAAATAAAATTTCCAAATATTATTTTAGAAATTCCATATTTTTTTTCTTCAATAATTTTAAATTTTTCAGGAAACTCTTCATCATCTTTTTTATGTCTATGAATAATTATTACTCCATCAGGTTTAAGAATTTCAAATTTAAAAAGATTACTTAAAATATTAGCTACTTTTTTTTCTTTATAGGGAGGATCTAAAAAAATAATATCAAACTTTTCTTTTTTCTCTAAAAAATAAAAATCATTTATTATATCTTTTTCAATAATATTGTAGTTACTGATTGATTTGAGATTTGATAAATTTTTTTTTAAAATTGGTAATATTTCTTCATAATTTTCTACAAAACTTACATGTATTGCTTTTCTAGATAAACATTCTATTCCAAAAGATCCTGTTCCAGAAAATAAATCTAAGACATTAGATTTTTCAAGATTTATCGAAAATTTATTTGAATGATTAATAATATTAAAAATAGACTCTTTTGTTAAATCTTTTAAAGGTCTTGTTTCTTTATCTTTAGGCTCTAAAATTTTTTTACCTCTAAAATCACCGCCAATAATTCTCATTTATCAATAACTTTGTATCCAATATCTTTTCTATAAAAACCTTTTTCCCAATTTAATTTTTTTAAGTTTTCTTGGATATTTATTTTTGCTTTACTGTAAATTTCTGAAAGACAGACAAAGTTCAATACTCTACCACCAACTGCATAAATTTTATCATCCCGCTTTTCTGTTCCTGCATGGAATAAATAATTATTTTTATCTAAATTTAATTTCTCAAGATTATTTATAATTAGATTTTTTTCATACTTTTCAGGATAGCCATTTGAGCATAATACAACACATAAGCTATTTTTATTTATCCATTTTATTTCTATTTCACTTAACTTTTCATCAATACATGATTCAAAAATTTTTACGATATCAGTTTCTAAAGTTGGCAGTATAGTTTGGCATTCTGGATCACCCATTCTTACATTGTATTCAATTAAAAATGGTTCGTCTTTTACAATCATTAATCCAGCGTATAGAAATCCTTTATATTTTGTTCCCAAATCATTAATACCTTTTAAAGTTGGTTTAATAATTTTTTTTAATATTTTTTGCTCCAATTCTTCACTAAATAGTCTTGATGGAGAGTATGCGCCCATACCACCAGTATTTTTACCTGTATCACCTTCTCCAACTCTTTTATGATCTTGAGCTGATCCAAAATATTTAAATGTTTTTCCATCGCTAATTATGAAGTAACTCATTTCCTCACCCTCTAAAAATTCCTCAAAGAGAATATTTTTTGCAGTCCCAAATTTACCATCAAATATTTCTTTTACTGCTAAATAAGATTCTGCTTTTTCTTTACAAATATATACACCTTTTCCAGCTGCTAAATTATCTGCTTTAATTACTAGTGGGTGTTTTGCTTTATCAATATATTTATAAGAGTCTTCAGCATTTTCAAAAATACCAAACTCTGCGGTTGGTATATTGTATTTTTTACAAATTTTTTTTGTAAAAATTTTTGAACCCTCTAATTGTGATGCAACTTTATTTGGTCCAAAAACTTTTATATTTAATTTTTCGAGATAATCTACTATCCCATTTACAAGCGGATCCTCAGGACCTACAACTACAAAATTAACATTATTTTTTTTTAAGAAATCATAAATTGTTTTAAAATCATTTATATTTAAAGAAACATTTTCAGCTAACTCAGATGTTCCAGCGTTACCTGGTATACAATAAATTTTTTCAACTTTTGTTGATTTAGAAATTGAAAAGGTAAGAGCGTGCTCTCTTCCTCCACTTCCTAAAATTGCAATTTTCATATAACTATTTATATATCTTAGAAATGAAAAATAAATTAGCTAAATTAAAATATCTGCCTAATAACTTCAATGTATTGGAAGCAGGAGATCATGTAATATGTGCCATCTCGAGGAAAAAAATTATGTTAGAAAATTTAACTTATTGGAATGTGGACAAACAGGAGGCATATTACTCATATATAGAAGCTTCATTACAACGGGAAAAAGAAAATAATTAATTAAACTTTCCAACGATCGTGAGTCCAAATCCACTGATCAATATTCTTCAATATCATTTTTTCAAGAATATCATTTAAATGTTTTGTGATTTCATAAATGCTTCTTGATCTATTTATCTTGATAGGTTTTGAAACATACATTTTGAAATGATGTGATTTTTTTCTTTCAATATAAATTGGTACAACATTACAACCATATTTTTTTATTAATTGTGCTGGAATTGTCGTCGTCGTTGCAGGATTTCCAAAAAAATTTATCTTTTCTCCTTCTCTTACTCTTTGATCAATCATTAGAGCAATTGAGGTACCTTTTGACAAAAAACGTATAATTTCTCTTGTACCAGCTCTACCTTTTTTAATTTGATTTTTACAAATATCTCTAATTCTAATTGTTTCCATAATTGTGTTTAAATAAGGATTGTTCAGCGGTCGATAAATTGCAGCGCAATCAACTCCAGCTTTTTCAATTTGCATTGCCATTAATTCGAAGTTGCTAAAATGACCTGAAACAAAAACAACTTTTTCACCATTTTTTTTTATATTTTTTAAATAATCCAGCCCCTCTATAGAAATGTATTTTTCTAAGCTGTCATTTTTAAAATTTTTTAAATGTACATATTCTGAAAAAATTCTTCCATAATTTCCAAGCACATTTGAAGCTATTTTTTTAAAGTTATTTTTTTTGTCAATATTGGCTTTTTCAAGATTATTTACGATTAATTCTTTCGATCTAAAAATCGGCCCAAGATACTTACCTATCAGAAATCCTAATTTTGAAGATGCTCTGTATCCAATTATTTCAAATATGATGAAAAAGATCTTTATAATAATGAATTGAATAATATGTTTAATTTTTTTCATATTTTAGATTTAAGAAATTTTTTTAACTTATTTATATTTTGAATTTTTAGTTTAACTTTTAAATAATTAATATCTTTTTGCTGCTTTTTAGCTAATCTTAAAAAATCTTTTTCAGTAGTAATTATCTTTAACTTATTTTTATTAGCTTTATCCTTTATATTATCTATTATTTCATCTGATATACTATAGTGGTCTGGAAAAATAAATTTTTCTTTTATTTTAAATTTGAATTTTTTCAGTGTATTTTCGAATTCATGTGGATTTCCTATACCACAAAAAAATAAAAATTTATTTTTTATATTATATTCTTTGAAATTAGTAGGTTCATATATTGAATCAAAAATTTTTAAATTCTTATTTATTTTTTTTATTTTTTTTTTTATTTTTTGATTTTTCTTAAAACCATTGAGAAAAACAATATCATAATTTTTTAATTCGCTTGAATTTTCTCTTAAAGGACCTGCTGGTAAAAGAAAATTATTTCCAAAACCTTCATAAGAATTAATACATACGATTTTTAAATCATATTTAATATTTTTTTGTTGTAAGCCATCATCTAAGATAGCTAAATCAAAGTTTTTTTCTGCAGCTTTCAGTGCATCTATTCTAGAATTTGAGGATATAATTTTACCTCTTTTTTTTAATAAATTATATTCATCCTTTTGATTTATGTATCTCTTTTTAATAAATACAGTTTTAAATTTATCTTTAAGTAATTCATTTAACTCTACTGCCAAAGATGTTTTTCCTGTACCACCTGCACTTAAATTTCCTATACAAATTGTTTTTATTTTAAAATTTCTTTTTATATTTAATTTTTTTAAAAAATTAATGCTGAAAGTAATTAATGTTAAAGGATATAGGAAAAGTGAGATAAAATTTTTTGTTTGCCAAAAATTTGGTTTCATGAAAATCATTGAATATATTTTTCAATAATACGTAAGTTGTTATCTAAAATTTTATTTCCATTATCAAAAATTTTTTTTCTTTTACTGAATGGCAGTTTTTTATTAATTTTTAATAAAACTATATCTCTCATTTTTAAAATCTTTGAGGTTGTATATGATATTTTATTTATTTTTAAATAGTCGTATATTTCCGTAAAATTACCAATATTAGGTCCATTAATAATGTAATTACCTAATCTAACGGCCTCTAATGGATTTTGCCCTCCATGTCTTACTATTGATCCTCCTAAGAAGGCAACATTAGAAAGATTATAAAAATTCTTAGTTTCACCAAAAGTATCTACTAAATAAATATCTGTTTTTTTGGGTATTTTTTGAATTGTTGAGTGCTTCACAACACTAAGTTTAAATTTATCTAAAGCATTAATTATATTTTCTGATCGATCAATGTGTCGTGGAATAATAACTGTAAGTAAATTAGGTAAATATTTTTTTAATTCGATGTGCAATTTAGATATTAATATTTCTTCAGTATCATGAGTGCTACCAGCACATAAAACTTTAAATTTTTTAAACTTTCTAAATAATTCTAAATTTTTTCTACTGAGGAGGCTTTTTTCACCATAGTATTTTATATTACCTGCAGGAAAAATCTTTTTAATACCAAGAATCTTAAGATATTTTTTTGTTTCTGTGTTTTGGGGAAGAGCAATTGAGATTTTACCAAATATTTCTTTTGCAAAATTTTTTACAAATAACCATTTTCTAAAACTAGACTTTGTAAACCTTGCGTTTAATAAAATTATTGGAATTTGATTTCTCTTCAAATTTTTAATCATATTTGGCCAAATCTCTGAATCTACAAATATTGCTATTTGAGGTTTCCAAAAATTGATAAATTTTTTTGTTAAAAAGTTAGTATCTAATGGAAAATATTTGTGAATTGTTTTTTTAAATTTTTGTCTTTTAAAAATTTTTGCTGAGCTGATTGTAGATGAGGTTATAATTATTTTTTTTATTTTTTTATTTTTTTCTAGTCTGTTTACAATTGGAATTATACTCATTAATTCACCAACACTGACTGCATGAAACCATATTGTTTTTTGAAAATTTTTTTTTGAATAAATACAATATTTTTCTTTAAATCTGTTAATGTCTTCTTTTTCTTGAAAAATTCTAAAAACAATAATTAGCGGTGATAGTAAAAATAAAATATTTGTTAATATACTGTATATAAAAAACATTAATTCTGTTTTATTTGTCTTTCATACAAATTTTTATAAACACCTGAACTAGTCAAAAGATCCTTATGATTGCCAGAGTCTATTATTTTACCTTGATCAACAACATATATCTTATCAGAGTTGTGAATGGTTGATAATCTGTGAGCTATTACGATAGTAGTTTTATTCAATATAAGTTTATTAAGCGCAGATTGAATTTTTTCCTCTGTTTCGGAGTCTAGAGATGATGTTGCTTCATCAAGTAAAATTATTTTACTTTTTTTCAAAAATGCTCTAGCTATAGATAACCTCTGTTTTTCTCCTCCTGATAATTTTACTCCATTTTCTCCAATTCTGGTTTCATATTTATTATCTAAACTTTCAATGAAATCTTTACACATAGCATTTTCTGCTGCTTCATAAATTTCTTCCAAACTAGCATCTGGATTAGCATACTTGATGTTATTCAAAACAGTGTCATCAAAAAGAGTTACATTTTGATCAACAATTGAAATTTCTTTTCTTAAAGAATTTAAGTTTATTTTTGAAATATCTTGTTCATCTATCTCTATATTGCCTTCATTTGGAGAATAAATTCTAGGTATCATATTTAGCAAAGTTGATTTTCCCGATCCACTGTGACCAACTAAAGCCGTCATTTTGCCTCCTGAAAATTCAGCAGATATATTCTTCAAAACTTTATTTTCGAAATTCGATTTGTAAGAAAAATTAATATTATTAAATGAAATATTGCCACTCTTAAAATTTAAGTTTTTGCTGTTATTATTAGAATTAATTTCAACTTTCATGTCTATTATTGGCAAAATTCTTTTTGCTGCTGATAACCCTTGACCAATTGCAACATTTACTTTTGTGAGAGTTTTAACTGGCTGATAAGCTAACATCATTGCAGCTAAAAATGAAAAAAAATTATTAATCCCCAACTCTTCATTTATTATAAGTTTTCCAGAGTAAAAAATTAATATTGCAATCATTATTCCAGTTAGAACCTCCATCACAGGAGTAGATCTAATATACACTGCAGCAATTTTTGCTGATTTTTCTTTAAGATTATTTACAAATACTTCAGATCTAGATTTTTCAAAATCTTCTCTTTGAAAAATTTTTATTATTTTATGATTTTTAAATAAATCAATTAAATATCTATTTAAATTTCCTGATTTTTCTTGTGCTTGAGTTGAAACTTTACTCATTCTTTTGCCAAGAACTTTTGCTGTTAAGGATGCCAAAGGTATCATAATCATTGCTATTAATGACAATTTCCAATTTTGATAAAACATTACTACCAACAAGCCTAATAATGTAAGGCCATCTTTAAATAAACTTAGGAATGCTTCTGATAACATTCTTGTTATTTGCTGAACATCAAAATTTAAATTTGAAATATAATTTCCTGAATGTTTATTTTCTATAGTTTCTGTATCTGCTTTGATGAAGGAGTTAAGCATATCAATTTGGATAATTTTTTTTACCTCTTCACCAACATTTATCATAATCAGTTTTGCAAAATAAAGTGATATACCTTTAGTTGTAAAAGCCAAAATAATTGCAAATGGAATTAATATTATTAAGGTTTGATCTTTATTTATAAATATTTTTTCTATAGCAGGATCTAATAACCAAGCTGTTGCCGAAGTACTAATCGCAACTAACACTGACAAGAAAGCAGCTAAAATTATTTTTATTATAAATCTGCTTGTGTATTGATTATAAAGCCTTTTAAAAATATCTGAATTATTCATTTATATATTAAATTATTTTTCCAATAAAAATATTTATTAGCACAATCAATCCTAACAAATTATTACTTTTAAACTTTTTTAGACAATCACTTGTATCCAGGATATTTAATTTTTTAATTTGAAATATAAAAAGTTGTGCTGCTGGTATAATTAAAAAAATAAAATAAAATAATTTAAAATTCATATTTATTCCGACAAAAATTAACGAAATGATAAACACCAAATAACAAAGTAATAAAAACTTTTTTGGATCATTTTTAAATTTTATTGAAGTTGATTTTACTCCTATTATTTCGTCATCTTTAATATCTTGAAATCCATAGATTGTGTCGTAACCGAGTGTCCAAAATATGGCTCCAAAATAAAAGGCAAGAGCAACCAAAGAAACTTCATTTGAAATTGATATCCAGGCTAAAACTAAGCCATAATTAAAAGTAATTCCTAAAAATAATTGAGGCCAGTAAGTAATTCTTTTCATTAATGGATAAGTAAATGCTAATGGCATTGATAGGAGAGCCATGTAAATAGTAAATTTGTTAAAATTAATTAAGACTAAAAATGCTAATACACATAATACAATTGAATAAATTAAAGCAAGTTTAACAGAAACTTTACCTGAAGCTATGGGTCTATTTTTTGTACGTTCAACTTTTTTATCAAAATTTTTATCAACAATATCATTAACGATACAACCTGCTGAACGCATTAAAATTGAACCAGCTAAAAAAAGTAATCCAAAAAAAATATAATTGTTCAAAGAAGAATTAAAATCATAAACCAAAGTTAGTCCCCAAATGCATGGCCAAAATAATAACATAAAACCAATTGGTTTTTTTAGTCTGGTTAATTCAATAAATAATTTTAGTTGGTTCATAATTTACTTGTAAATAACAAAGGCTAGTTTCATAATCAATTTGATTCGTATGAATATAGATTACACAGTCACAGCATTAATGTTTCCCGCAATACCTTTACTCATGAGTGTTTATAGCAATAGATTTCATTCTCTGAGTATTTTAATTCGTCAGCTTCATGACGAGCATGTTTATGAAAAACATATTCCACCAGAATGGAAAAAGCAGTTTATTAATTTAAGTGGCAGGATAACTCTACTTAGGTGGACAATATTATTTGCTTCATTTGGATTCCTATTTAATATGCTTACTGTTTTTGCACTTTACTTAGACGAGGTTTTTGCAGCTAGAGTAATTTTCGGTTCATGTTGTTTATCCATGATTATATCAATTATTTTTTTTATAAGAGAAATTCAAATTTCAACAAATGCCCTTAAACTCCATATGTCTGATATGGATGTAGATGTAAACTAGGGAAGTATAACTGCTGGACCAGTAAGAACTCTAGACTCTAAATCTTTATGTGCTTGTGCAATATCTTTTAGAGGATATTTTTTTGAGATTTTTACTTTTACTTTTCCACTTGAAGCCATTTCGAATACTTTATTGGCAGCCTCATCTAACTCTTCTCTTGTAGTTGTGTACTGCATAATACTAGGTCTAGTTAAATAAAGTCCCTTTGGTTGAATTGATTTTGCAACATTAACTGGATCTAAAGGACCCGATGCATTTCCAAAAGAAACTAACATTCCTCTTAATTTTAAACATTCAATTGAACCATCAAAAGTATTTTTTCCAACACCGTCATAAACGACTGATAATCCTTTACCATCTGTGATCTCTTTTACTTTCTCAGCAAAATTATCTTTATTGTAATTGATTACATAGTCGTAACCATTTTGTTTTGCGTTTTCTATTTTTTCATCTGAACCAACAGTACCAATAACATTGCATCCTAGACTTTTAGCCCATTGTCCAAAAATTTGACCAACACCGCCAGCTGCTGCATGGAATAAAATATCTTCTCCAGATTTTACGGTATAGGTTTTGTGTAAAAGATAAAAAGTAGTTATTCCTTTTGTCATTAAAGTTGCTGCAGTTTCTAAATCAACACTGTCAGGAACTTTTACCAGGTTTTTAGTTGGATAGTTTCTATGAGTTGAGTAAGCACCAAGAGGAGCTGCACAGTATGCAACTTTATCTCCAACTTTAAAATCTTTTACATCTGAGCCAACTTTAGTTATTTCTCCAGCTCCCTCTAAACCAATTGGGGAGGGAAGAGTTAACGGGTAAAGTCCTGATCGGTGATAAGTATCAATATAATTCAAACCAATAGCGTGGTTTTTAATAGTTACTTCATCAGCTCTTGGTTCTTCAAGTTTAAGTTCTTTGTATTCTAAAACTTCTGGCCCACCTACTTTTGATATTATTACTGAATTCATAATTTATTTTACAAATGTACCATTATGATAATCTTGTACAGCTTGCAAGATTTCTGCTTTAGTGTTCATTACAAAAGGCCCACCTCTTGCAATTTCCTCATTTATTGGCTTTCCAGATATCACAAGAAATTTAGCATCTGTTTTTGCTTTTACTTTAAGCTCTTCACCTTTTGTTAGTAATATTAAAGTACTATCCTTAACATTATCATGTTTTTCACTACCAATTTCGATTTCACCATCAATTAGGTAAATAAATGTATTATGAGTTGATGGGATGTTAAAGTTAAACTCTTTATCTTTTTTTAATTCTATATCAAAGTAAACTGGCTCTACATTATGACCTTTTACAGGTCCTTCAGCATTTTTAAATTTACCAGCAATAACTTTTACTTGTTTCTCATCATCTTTGTGAACACTCATTTTATCTGCATCAATGTAAATGTATTCAGGCTTACTCATTTTTAGTTTAGCAGGCATGTTAATCCATAGTTGAAAGCCATGAAGTCTTCCTTCTTTCATAGCTGGCATTTCTGAATGAATAATTCCACTTCCTGTTTTCATCCACTGAACATCACCTGCAGTCATTCTTCCTTCCCCACCAGTGCTATCTTTGTGTTCAAAATCTCCTGCCAACATATAAGTAACAGTTTCAATTCCTCTATGTGGGTGGGGTGGAAAGCCTGCAATATAATCTTCACTATTTTCAGATCCGAATTCGTCTAGCATTAAGAAAGGATCAAAGTAATTTGGCTCAACACCAATACTTCTTTTTAACTTTACTCCTGCACCATCCGATGCTGGAATAGGATCTATAATTTTACTTACTTCAATTTTTGACATTTATTTTGCTAATTTCCTTTCTAAACTAAACTCTTTTGTCTCATTTATCAGCAAAAATAAAAATCCACCAGCTAATGCTATATTTTTCATAAATGATACAAATTGCATTTGATTACTAAAATCTGTGTGAAAAATAATTGCAGTTGCTATGCAAAATAAACTTAAGAGAGCAGCAGAAATCTTTACTTTATATCCAATCATTATTAATATTGGAGCACCTATCTCAAGAATTATTGCTGGAATTAAAAAAATACCCGGCATTCCCAAAGATTCCATCCAACCAATGGTTCCTTCATAATTTCCAATTTTATTAATTCCACTTAACAAAAACACTAAAGAGATAAATATTCTCCCAACCAAATCTAAAATATTAGTCATGATCTATTTGTTGTGTGAACCATCACAAAATGGCTGATTGTTAGTTTGTTTACAATGACAGAAATAAATAGTTTTATTTTCTTCGGCTACAAATTTAACTGGTTTAAATTCTGTTCCTCTATGTGACATATCACAAAAAGGTTGGCTCTTACTTTGTCCACAAGAACACCATAAATAATTTTTTCCTTTTTCAACATCAATAGAAATAGGTTGATCTCCTGCTTTTATTCCTTTGCTCATAAATCTCCTTTGTTAATTTTTAATCTAAATAATGATCTGGTTAAATTCTGCAAGAACGCAATATTTTCATACTAGTATGTATAATCATACCTTGAAAAATATAATTAGATGTTTAGATGAGTATAATGAAAAACAATATTGAATGCCCAGCGGAAAGAGCAATTTATTTTCTTGGTGGAAAATGGAAAATCAGAATTTTATTTTACTTATTTAACAATAAAATAGTAAGATTTAATAAACTTAAAAAAGAGTTAAAAACAATCACACAACAAATGTTATCAAAACAACTGAAGGAATTAGAGATTGATGGAATCATAAATAGAGAAGTTCATCAAGTAGTACCCCCAAAAGTTGAGTATTCTCTAACAGAATTTGGGCTTTCAGTTATTCCAATTTTAAAGTCTTTTTCTGATTGGAATAAAAAAAATACCAAAACAATATCGTTAAAACTCAACAAAAACTTTGAAGAAAGTAGAATTAGATAAGTCAAATTCTTTTGACTTTTTATCAATTGTATGGTGATATTGGTCAAGCGCTGATTTAAGTTAAATTGCGGGCGCTTTACAAATCCAGCTAAAGCGACGTCTCAACCACCGCTTCTGCTGGTGGTTTTTTTTTGAGCTCCTCAAAATTGAACCGGGTATTTGAACCGTATTGTGCACCCAGCATTTTGCTAAAGCACTAAAAAGGAGAAGAGAGTTTTTATTCTAACCCTCTTAGTTGGTTTAAGCTCTTTTCTCCAATTAATTTTGGAGAAAAAAAATGTCAAATAAATTAAATGAAAGATTAGATAAAGGACCAGTAATTTGTGCTGAGGGTTTTTTATTTGAAATAGAAAGAAGAGGTTATATGGCTTCAGGAGAATTTGTACCAATGGTCTCTCTAGATCATCCTGAAGTTTTAGAAAATTTACATAGAGAATTTCAACATGCAGGATCTGATATTGTAGAAGCATTTACCTATAATGGTCATAGAGAAAAAATGAGAGTAATTGGTAAAGAAGAATTACTTGAACCTTTAAATAGATCAGCTCTTAAAATAGCAAAAAAAGTTGCCTTAGATACACCAGAGGGATCACAGCCAAATTTAATGGCCGGAAATATATCTAACTCCAATATTTGGAAAGAAGATGACAAGCAAGCTCAAAAAGAAGTTGAAGCTATGTTCACAGAAATGATTGGTTGGGCAGTTGATGAAGGTGCCGACATGTTAATTGGTGAAACTTTTTATTATGCTGAAGAGGCATTCAAAGCCCTTGAGGTAATGAAAAAAGCTAACTTACCAACTGTGTTAACTATTTCCCCAATGGGTGAAAATATTATGAGAGATGGAAAATCTGTTGTTGATACATGTAAAGAGTTAGAACAAAGAGGAGCCGATGTAGTAGGATTGAATTGTTTTAGAGGACCGGCAACAATGATGCCTTTTCTAAAGGAGATTAGAAAAGCTGTGAAATGTCATGTTGGAGCATTACCAATCCCATATAGAACTAATGAAAAATATCCAACTTTTTTTAATTTACCAGATAGAGACGATTGTTCTTGTCCATCACCACATGGAAGAACTTTTCCAACAGCACTAGATCCTCATTATTGTAATAGATATGAAATTGGTCAATTTGCAAAATGGGCAAATATTTTAGGTGTACATTATCTTGGTGTCTGTTGTGGTGCTAATCCAATGTTAATTAGAGAAGTATGTGAGTCTGTTGGATTAAAAGTACCAGCAAGTAAGTATAGAGAAAACATGGAAAATCATTTCATGTATGGAAAAAATAAAAGAATTCCAAAACATATGACTGACTATGGAGATAAAGCTTAGTATTATTTAGTATCTATTTTGGGTAGCAAATCAATTAAGTTTTTGATTTCTAATTTTGGTTGGAAATCAAGTTTATCAAAAATATTGTTGGTTCTGTTTACCCAAATAGAATTGTATCCATAGTTTCCTCCACCAGATACATCCCAAGTATTTGCACTTAAAAAAACAACTTCATTTTTTTCAATTTTATATTTTTTTATTGGCATATCATAAACTTTAGAATCAGGCTTAAATACACCAACTTCTTCAATTGAAAAAATATCGTCAAATACATTATTTAAATTATTACTACGTACTAATTCATTTAATAGAGAAGGTGTGCCATTGGAAAGTATTGCTAGTTTAAAATTTTTTTCTTTTAAAGATTTTAATACTTTTGGAACTTCTTCAAAAGGAGAGAGAATTTTATAGAGGTCTAATAATTCATCTCTCATTGAATTATCTATTTTAAATACACTCATTGATTTATCCAAACTGTCTTCAGTGATTTGCCAAAAATCTTTGTGTCTTTTCATTAGGCTTCTAAGCCATGTGTATTCTAATTGTGTGGTTCTCCAATAATTTGCAAAAGTTTCCCACTTATCACCAATTTTGTCTTTACATTTTTCTGCTGCTGAATTTACATCGAATAAAGTACCGTATGCGTCAAAAATTATTGCTTTAATATTTTTCATAAACTAATTTAATAATATGAGTAACATTAGATTATATTTTTCTAAAAGTTTATCTAATAATTTAACTGATACACTTGATAAATCTCAATCGCATTACGTAAACAAAGTAATGAGAGTTAAAGAAAATGAAATTTTTTCTTTATTTAACAGCAGTGGTGAATGGGAGGCAAAAATTTTAAATATCTCAAAAGGTGTTGTTAAATTTAATATTACAAAACAATTGAGACAAAAAGAAAATCCTAAAGAATTATGGTTGGCATTTTCTCCAATTAAATCAAATTACTTTAACTTCATGATTCAAAAAGCAACTGAGTTAGGTGTTACAAAGTTTATTCCAATAATATTTGATAGAACGATTGTTCGTAAAATTAATAAAGAACGATTAGAGAAAGTAATTATTGAAGCATCAGAACAATCAAATAGAATTAATGTTCCAGATATTGAGGACTCAAAATCATTAGATAGTTTTTTAAGTAGCAATGAAGTTGATTTAATTTTTACTGATCTAAATTCTGAAAATACTAAAATAGATTTAAAGAAGGTTACAGATAAACCGACATGTGTAATTATAGGTCCAGAAGGAGATTTTTCTGAAGAGGAAAGGGCCAAGATTCTAAAATTTAGCGGAGTTCAACCATTGAAAATTAATGAGAATATATTGAGATCTGAAACAGCTGTAATTTCAGCTATATCGATCATAAAATACGCCATAAATTGATATTTTGTCGCGAAAACTAAAGTGTAATTTTTTTGAAAACGTTCTATATAGGGTTAAAAAAATGAAAAAAATTTTAATAACAATTCTTTCAATTTTAACTCCTGCAGTTGCATTTGCTAACCAGCCAAAAGATTGGCAATTAGGTTTTCAAAAAGCGGCATCAGAGTCTATGAGAGATATTGTTAATTTTCATGACAAATTGCTACTACCAATCATAATTGCGATAAGCGTTTTCGTTTTATTTTTGATGGTCTATGCATGTATCAGATTTAGAGCATCAGCAAATCCAGTTCCTTCTAAAAGAACTCACAATGTTGCTGTAGAAGTTTTATGGACTTTAATTCCATGTTTGATTTTAATCGTGATGGCAGTTCCATCATTTAAAATTTTATATAAACAAGACTCAATACCAAAAGCAGATGTAACAGTTAAGGCGATTGGTTATCAATGGTACTGGGGATACGAGTATCCAGACGAAAATATTATTTTCGACTCTTATATGATTGAAGATAAAGATTTAAAAGAAAATCAGCCAAGATTATTAGCTGTAGATAATGAATTAGTTGTTCCAGTGAACAAAGTAGTTAAAGTTTTAATTACTGCAAATGATGTTTTACATGCTTGGGCTTTACCATCTTTTGGAGTTAAAAGAGATGCAGTTCCTGGAAGAATAAATGAAACATGGTTTAAGGCAGAAGAAGTTGGAACTTATTACGGACAGTGCTCGGAGCTTTGTGGAATTAAACATGCTTTTATGCCAATTACAGTAAGAGTAGTTTCTGAAGAAGAATATCAAGAATGGCTTACTGGTGCTAAAATAAAATTTGCAAAAGAAATTAATGAAGAAGATCAATTTAAAAAACTAGCGAGTAAATAATATGTATACACAAACTGCATCACACGACGATCATCATACACCAACTGGTTGGAAACGTTGGGCGTATTCAACTAATCACAAAGATATCGGTACAATGTACCTTATATTTGCAATTGTTGCAGGTGTGATCGGAACTGCATTCTCAGTTTTAATGAGAATGGAATTGATGCATCCAGGTGATGGAATTTTAGGTGGAAACTATCATTTATACAATGTCTTAGTAACAGGTCATGGTTTAATCATGATCTTCTTTATGGTGATGCCAGCAATGATTGGTGGTTTTGGAAATTGGTTTGTACCAATTATGATTGGTGCGCCGGATATGGCATTCCCAAGAATGAATAACATTTCATTTTGGTTGTTACCAACTTCATTCATTTTATTAATCATGTCTATATTTATGGATGGCCCTCCAGGTCAAACTGGTGTTGGTGGTGGATGGACAATCTATCCTCCTTTATCATCTACAGCGGGACAGCCTGGTCCAGCAATGGACTTTGCAATTTTGAGTTTACACTTAGCAGGAGCGTCTTCAATTTTAGGAGCGGTAAACTTTATAACTACAATTTTAAATATGAGAACTCCAGGTATGACATTGCATAAAATGCCTTTATTTGCTTGGTCAATTTTAGTTACAGCGTTCTTATTACTTTTATCACTTCCAGTGTTAGCAGGTGCAATCACGATGTTATTAACTGATAGAAATTTTGGAACTGCATTCTTTGATGCTCAAACAGGTGGAGATCCAGTATTGTTTCAACACTTATTCTGGTTCTTTGGTCATCCTGAAGTTTACATTTTAATTTTACCAGGTTTTGGAATGATAAGTCATATTGTTTCAACATTCTCTAAAAAACCAGTATTCGGATATTTAGGAATGGCATATGCAATGGTAGCGATTGGAATAGTTGGGTTCGTTGTATGGGCTCACCACATGTATACAGTTGGTTTAAGCACGGATACTAAAGCTTATTTCTTAGCAGCGACGATGATCATTGCCGTTCCGACGGGAATTAAAATATTTTCTTGGATAGCAACTATGTGGGGTGGCTCAATATCATTTAAGACACCTATGGTTTGGGCTTTAGGATTTATATTTTTATTTACAGTCGGTGGAGTTACAGGTGTTGTTCTTGCAAATGCAGGTGTAGATACAGCAATGCATGATACTTACTATGTAGTAGCTCACTTTCACTATGTATTATCTTTAGGTGCGGTGTTCGCAATCTTTGCAGGCTTTTATTACTGGTTTGGAAAAATGAGTGGTTATGAATATTCAGAATGGTTAGGTCAATTACACTTCTGGTTAACATTTATTGGTGTAAATTTAATTTTCTTCCCTCAACACTTCTTAGGTTTAGCGGGGATGCCTAGAAGATATGCAGATTATCCAGATGCATTTGCTGGTTGGAATTATATATCTTCAATTGGATCATATATTTCTGTAATTGGTTTAGGAGTATTTTTCGCAAATCTAATTTATGCATTTTATAAGAAAAAAGCTGCTGCTCAAAACCCTTGGGGTGAGGGGGCAACAACTTTAGAGTGGACAGTACCGTCTCCTCCAAATTTTCATACTTTTGATGAATTACCGAAGTTTGAAGATGAAGAGAGTGCAGAAAAATCTACTACTTAAAAAGTATTTAGATTTTTTGTCTAAAATTAAATGATTAAGTCTAAGTTAAAAAATAGAAATTTAAGTCAGGAAGACGTTTTCAATTTCTCTGAGTTATTTAAACTTATGAAGCCAAGAGTAATGTCTCTTGTAATTTTTACTTGTGCAGTTGGATTGTTAATGGCGCCAAATATTATTCCAACAAAAGATGCCATTATTGGTATAATTTTAGTTTCTATTGGAGCTGGTGCCGCTGGAGCTTTAAACATGTGGTACGAGTCTGATTTAGATGCATTAATGACAAGGACTTGTTTAAGACCTATACCAACTGGGAAGGTTAATAAAAACCAAGCTTTGATTTTTGGTATCACTTTATCAATATTTTCTGTTGTTGCTTTAGATTATTTTGCAAATACAGTTTCAGCAGCTTTATTGTTATTTACAATTTTGTTTTATGTGTTGATTTATACTGTTTGGCTTAAAAGAAAAACGCCTCAAAATATAGTAATTGGAGGTGCTGCAGGAGCATTACCCCCTGTAATTGGTTGGACTATAGCTACTAATTCACTTTCACTTGAGCCATTAACTTTCTTTCTAATTATATTTTTTTGGACACCATCACATTTCTGGGCACTAAGTTTATATAAATCTGATGATTATAAAAAAGCAAATATTCCAATGCTTCCATTGACTAATGGTGTTGAAAGCACAAAATTAAATATATTTGTTTATTCGTTAATAATGTTGCCAGTTATTGTTTTCCCATATGCAATTAATTTTGTTGGTCTAGTATTTTTAATTCCATCATTAATTTTGACAATTTATTATAATTACTTATGTTTTGAACTTTACAAATTTAAGAAGAACAAGTTTGATGCAAAAAAAGCAAAAACAATTTTTGGATACTCGATATTATATTTGTTTTTAGTTTTTGTATTTTTCTTAATAGATAAAATTTTATGATAACACCCGATAAAAAAACAAAGAAAAAAAATATTATTACTGCTTTAGCAATTTTAGCTTTTATGGTTTTTTTGTTTGTTTTTACATTATATAACGTTGGCGTATTTGATAGGCAGATATGATTAAGAGCAAAACATTAACTCCATTACTTCTAGCAGGTATTTTTTGTTTAATGTTAGGTTTATCTTTTGCGGCAGTGCCCTTATATGATCTTTTTTGTCGTGTAACTGGCTTTGGAGGAACAACCCAAGTATCTAAAGAAGCTCCGAAAATAGTTTTAGATAAAGTTGTAAGTGTAAGATTTGATACGAATGTAAATAATCTTACTTGGGATTTTAAGGCTAAATCAAATGTCATTGATGTTAAGGTTGGTCAGGTAAATAGAATTGAGTTTGAGGTTGAGAACTATGGAGACGAAACAACTTATGGAGTTGCTAGTTTCAATGTCTCGCCTGCAAGTTTTGGTAAATATTATAGTAAATTAGGCTGTTTTTGCTTCGAAAAACAGGAACTTAAGGCAGGTGAGAAGGCAACTTATATTATGACTTTTTATTTGGACCCAGAACTGGTAAATGATCCAACAGTTAAAAACTTACAGGATGTAACTATGTCGTATACTTTTTTCTCGACAGATTATTATAAACAATCATAATTAAAAAAATATGTCAGCTGAAAAAAAACATGATTATCACTTAGTAGACCCAAGTCCTTGGCCTATATTTACATCTTTTGCATGCTTGGTACTAGCTATTGGAGCAATTTTTTATATGCACAATGATGTATCTTGGGGAATGTATTTAGGATTAGCTCTTGTAATTTATGCAGCTTATATGTGGTTCAGAGATGTTGTGATTGAAGCTGAACATCAAGGTCACCATACTCCAGTTGTTCAAATCCATCATAGATATGGAATGACGTTATTTATTGCTTCTGAAGTTATGTTTTTCGTTGCATGGTTTTGGGCATATTTTGATATAAGTTTGTTCCCAAATGAGTTTGTTGGAAATGTTTGGCCTCCACAAGACATAGAAACTTTTGATCCATGGGACATTCCATTAATCAATACACTAGTTTTATTATTATCTGGTACTACAGTAACTTGGGCTCACCACTCTTTATTAGAAGACGATAGAAAAGGATTTATTCAAGGATTAACAGCAACTGTTGCGCTAGGCTTCTTTTTTACTTTATTACAGGCTTACGAATATCATCATGCTACATTTGATTATTCAGGACATATTTATGGTGCAGTATTTTATATGGCAACAGGTTTTCACGGTTTCCACGTAATTGTTGGAACAATCTTTCTAGCTGTTTGTTTATGGAGAGGAAGATTAGGTCACTTTACTAAAGAACACCACTTTGGTTTTGAAGCAGCTGCTTGGTACTGGCACTTTGTTGATGTTGTTTGGTTATTCTTATTTGCAGCAATTTACGTCTGGGGAAGTTAATACTTAATCCTTGAAGAACAAGCTTCTATTTTCAGTTTTTGTTTATTTTATAATTTTAGTTTTGTTGTCATTAGGCTTTTGGCAATTGTATAGATTGAGTTGGAAATTAGATCTAATCAATCAAATTGAAAATTCTTTAAAGATTGATCCTGTTGAACTTCAAAATGTAGAAAAAAAAAATTATTTAAGAATAAAAACATCAGGACAAATTGATTTTGAAAAACAAATTTATCTCTATAATCTTAACGAAACTGGTAAACCTGGATTTGAAGTTATTAACCCAATTAAAATAGGAAATGAAGATTATTTAATTAATAGAGGCTGGATATCTTTTGACCAAAAAAACAAACCAGAGATTAACGTTGTTGATCAAAAAAATATTATTGGTACTTTAATGCTTCAATCAAAATCAAGCTCATTCAAACCTAAGAATGAAGTAGATAAAAATTATTGGTTTACATTAGATAGAGAAGATATTTTAAAATTTACAGGAAAAAACTTTTCAAAATATATTATTTACTTAAATGGTAATTATGAAAACCCAAGACCAAGAGTAATCACTGCTAAAATTTCAAACAATCACAAAAAGTACGCAATCACTTGGTTTTCGATGGCGATTTCAATCCTTTTAATATATCTATATTTTAGAAAAAAAAATTATTAAATGAGATACGTCAGCACTAGAGATACTACTAAAACTTACGAATTTAAGGATGTTTTTATCAAAGGTCTCGCAGATGACGGGGGATTGTTCGTTCCCAGCTCACTTCCAAACTATAGTGAGGAAGAAATTCAAGAACTAAAATCTCTTAATTATTCAGATTTAGCAAAAAAAATCATATTTCCTTTTATAGGAAATTTTATGGATAAAAATGAATTGTCTAAAATAATTGATAAATCTTATTCTGTTTTTAGGAGAGAAAATGTAATTGATTTCATAAAATTAGGAGATCGATCAGTCTTAGAGTTATTTCATGGCCCAACACTAGCTTTTAAGGATGTTGCCATGCAACTTCTTGGAAATTTTTATGAATTTTATTTAAGTAAGCAAAAAGAAAAAATTAATATTGTAGTTGCCACATCTGGAGATACAGGGGCGGCAGCTATAGATGCAATAAAAGGAAAAGAAAATTTAAATATTTTTGTACTACATCCTGATAATCGAGTTTCTTCTGTTCAGCGAAAAATCATGACCACCGGAAAACATGAAAATGTATTTAATATCGCTATTAAAGGAAATTTTGATGACTGCCAAAACTTAGTTAAATCAATGTTTTCTGACACAAAATTTTCACAAGATATTAATATGTCAGGTGTAAATTCAATTAACTGGGCAAGAATTATTGCTCAATGTGTTTATTATTTTTACAGCTATTATTTGATTGAAGATCACACTAAACCCACAAATTTTTCTGTTCCTACAGGGAATTTTGGAGATGTTTATGCTGGTTACTTAGCTAAAAAAATGGGTTTACCTATTAATAAATTAATTGTTGCAACAAATCAAAATGACATTCTCCATAGAGCTATTTCAAACGGTAATTACGAGGCTGAAACTGTTTCCGAAACTATTTCTCCTAGCATGGATATACAGATTGCAAGCAACTTTGAGAGACTTATTTTTGATTTGAATGATAAGAATTCAGAACAAACATCAAAAGATATGATGAAAATTAAAGAAGAAGGAAAATATTCAATTGATAAAGAAAAGTTAAATTTAATTAATCAAGATTTCTTATCAGCAAGAATGAGCGAGACTGAAACACTCGATATTATTAAGTCTGTTTATCAAGAATTTAATATTGTTTTAGACCCTCATACTGCAATTGGTTATGGAGCTTTTGATAAACACAATCTCAATGGTAATAATATTGTGCTAGCAACAGCACATCCATGTAAGTTTCCTGATGCAATTCAAAGTGCTATAAATATTAAAGCTGAGTTACCAAATGAACTTCAATTTATATTAAATGAGAAAGAAAATTATGATATTCTTGAAAATGATATTGAAAAAGTAAAAGAACATATTAAAGATAGATCCAAATGAAAATAAAAGAAAACGATAACCTTCCGAATTCAGAAATTTTTGTTCTTCAAGATGGAGAGCCTGTAAAAAAAAATATAGAAGATTTTTTTAAAGACAAAAAAGTTATAATATTTGGACTACCTGGTGCATATACCTCTGTATGTTCTGCTAAACATTTGCCAGGATATATTAAAATGCATGATCAATATAAAGAAAAAGGTATTGATCATATAATTTGTATTTCAGTAAATGATCCTTTTGTGATGAATGCTTGGGGTAAACAAAATGATGTAGGTGAAAAAATTGTTATGATGGGTGACCCATTTCTTAATTTCACAAAAGAAATAGGTGCGGATGTTGATAAAAGTGGCAGAGGTTTAGGAATTAGATCTAATAGATACACAATGTTTGTTGATAACATGAAGGTTATTAAACTTCAGGAAGAAGCAGATACAGGATCTTGTGAAATCTCAGCAGCAGAAAATTTCTTTAAACTAATCTAGACTTGCAGCTTTTTTAGCTAATAAATCAACTTCTTCATTTATTGGATTTCCAGCATGAGCTTTAACCCAGTTCCACTTAATCTTAGAATTACTATTCAAATCATACAATTGAACCCATAAATCTTTATTTTTAACATCTTCTTTATTAGATGTTTTCCAATTATTTTTAATCCAATTGTGGATCCAATCAGTAATTCCATTTTTAACATATTTAGAATCTGTGTAGATTTCTATCAAATCTTCAGAATTTACTTCTTTTAATGCATTGATTGTCGCCATTAATTCCATTCTATTATTTGTTGTATCTTTTTCACTTCCACTTATTTTTTTCACTTCATTATCAGTACATATTATTGCTGCCCATCCACCATTTCCTGGATTTTTTAAACATGAGCCATCAGTATAAATTTTAATCATTAAATCAAATAATCTTTAAAACTATTTAAATTGTTATGGGTAATAAGTTTTTGATAATATTCGTTTGGATCCTTAATTTTGATTAATGCTGTTTTTGGAGTATTTGTATAATCATATAGTCTAGTTAACAGATATCTAAGAGCAGCACCTCTACACAAGATATTTAAATTGTTTTTTTCATTTAATTTAATTTTCTTAACACTGTTGTATCCCTTGATTAATTTATTAACTTTCTTCTTATTAATTACAAATTTTTTATTTTTTTTATCAAAACATAAAGCATTAATACAGATTGCAATTTCATATATGTAGTAATCATTAGCAGCAAAGTAAAAATCAATAATTCCAGAAAGTTTATTTTTATTAAAAAAAATATTATCTATGAATAAATCACCATGTATAATTCCTGAGGGAAGTTTTTTTGGCCAATTTTTTTTAATATCGTTAAAATTATTATATAAAAATTTTTTTAAATTTGATCTTTTATTTGATTTAAATTTAATACTCTGGAGCAAAGGTTTTAAATATTTTACACCCATTGAATTCTTTCTTGTAAATTTTATCTTCTTAGTAACTAGATGCATTTTCGCTATTGCTTTTCCAATAGCATAACAGTCATTTTCGTTTACTTTCTTTTTATCTTTACCCTTTAAAAAAGTAACAATGCAGGCTGTTTTACTTTTTAGTTTAATTAAATAATTTTTGTGTTTAGTTTTAAGTGGTCTAGGGCAATTAATTTTTGAATCATTTAAATGATCCATTAATTTCATAAAAAAAGGAATCTGTTTTGGAAGAACTCTCTTTTCAAAAATTGTGAGAATAAATTTTTTATTTTTGGATTTTAAAATGTAATTTGTGTTTTCAATTCCCTTAGTAATTCCCTGAAAACTTAAAATTTTTTCAATATTAAACTTGTTGTTTATTATATCGATATCACTTTGATTTATTTTTGTATATACAGCCATTTAATTTAATTTATTAGGAACTTTAAAGACTACATTTTCTTTTACAATTTCTGCTTCCTCAACATTTATAGAAAATTTATTTTTTAATTCATTAATAAAATCTTCTACGAGAATTTCGGGTGCTGATGCTCCTGATGATATACCAATTGTATTTGAATTCTGTATTTGATCAAAAGGAATTTCACTTTCAGAGTGAAAAAGTTGTGAATTTTGGCAACCTGATTTTTTTGCTACTTCAACAAGTCTAACTGAATTCGAAGAGTTTCTACTACCTATTACAAAAAACATATCACACTTTTTTGCAATATTTTTTACTGCCATTTGTCTATTAGTTGTTGCATAACAAATATCCTCTTTTGCTGGCTCTTTAATGTTTGCATATCTATCTTTCAAAATTTTTATTATTTCTTTAGTGTCATCAACAGATAGTGTTGTTTGAGTTATATAAGCCAATTTTTCTTTATGATTGGTTTTATATTCAATTGCTTCAGATTCATTTTGAACCAAATCAATAGATCCTTTAGGTAATTGGCCCATAGTGCCTATTACTTCTGGGTGATTCTCATGCCCAATCAAAACAATATGATAACCGGCTTTATTTAAGTTTTCCGCTTCTCTGTGAACTTTAGAAACTAGTGGACAAGTAGCATCTACATAAGTCATTTTGTAATTTTCAGCATCTTCTGGTATTTTTTTTGGAACACCGTGCGCAGAAAAAATAACAGGTCTAGATTTGTCATTAATTTCCTCTAATTCTTCAACAAAGATAGCGCCTTTACTTTTTAAATTATCAACAACATGCTTGTTGTGAACGATTTCGTGTCTAACATAAACTGGCGATCCATATTTTTGAATAGATTTTTCTACAATCTCTATAGCTCTCTCAACGCCAGCACAAAAGCCCCTTGGAGCAGAAAGTAAAATTTTAATTTGTTTGTTTTTCATTTTTCTCTAATAAATATTCCAGCAATATATGTGGAAAGGTTAAAGACGCCAAACCAATAAAAATTAGTTTTAAGATTGTATCATCTGTATAATTAACGTCATCCAACAAAAATAATGCTATTATTGAAATAAAAATTGTTAAAAGAGTTAGTGGTAAAGCTTTTAAAATAAATAATTTTATCCCATTTTGGAGATTGTTTTCATCAAGGTCGATCGCTAGAGAAATTGAATGTCTCACAGAATGTAAGAAACAAAAATAAATTGTAAAAGCTGTTAAAGGAGCAAAGTAGTAATTTAAAATTATAATTGATAAATAATCAAAAAAAATTGTGAATTTTTTTAATTCAAATTTATAAATAAATAAAAATATACTTGATAATGAACTCAAAATAATTGATATCTCGATTATCTTTTTTTCTTCTAAAAATTCTAAGAATAAATAAAAATTTTCATTAACAACAAGTAATGATTTGAATATTTTTACAGTATCATCAAAATGAAAAAAAAGAGGGGCAAGAATTATAAGTGATCCTTTTAAAAGGTATAATAATTGAACTAAGTACGATTTTTTGTTTATTAAAAATTGTGTATCTTCTTTACCAAAATGAAATGCTGCAATTATAAGAAAAACTAACAATGTGGTTGCAGGTGAGAGTGACCAAATAATAATAACACAAACTGCTATAAAAATATAAATGATATAGAAAATATATATTCTCTCAAAATTAAATATTTTAAGAAGTTTTTTACCTTTAATATTATCTAATGCACCGTGTGAAACTCCAATAGTTAAAATTAAAAATAAGCATATTGATGATGAAATATCTAAATAATTAAATTTAAACATCACGACAGAAAATATATTAATTAACAAAAAAAATATAAATGAATGATTAAGGTTAATTTTTTTAATTAATTGATTAGTCATTTAAAATAATTCTTTTAAAAATTTCCATTTAGGCATTTTTAAAATTATTTCTAAATCTTCTAAAAAATTGCTTTTATTAGATAAGAAATTAATAGCAGTCTCAGGTGAACTATTGAACATTTTAAAGAAAATTTCCCCCATATCTGAAGAGTTATTTCTTAAAACTTTTAAAAAAATATTGTCCAACAAATCATACTTTTTTTTAATTTTATACAATTTAGCTTTAGAAATATTTTCAATGTTTTCTGCTATATATTTGCTGTGTTCCTGAATATTTAAAAAGGTATAACCAGTGCTTAATCTTGTCATATCACCGGCTGATCCAATAAATATTTCGTTTAATTTTTTAAGATTTTTACTTCTAAATAAAGGTATAGAGCCTTCTTCTTTAAAATTGATTTTATAATTCCTGATATTTAAATGGTTCTTTAAGTATTGATCTATTTGGTTATCATAATCTTTAATATTTTCATTACTTAAATTTGATATCCAGGTAGTTTCCACAAGTGCACTTTTTTTTGAAAAAGGTAAAGTGTAAAAAAAATGAACCTCATTTTTTTGATCGCACGCAAAATCCATTAAGTTAAATATTTGGTCATCAAAAAAATCTTTTTCAGTTTCTATTTCCACACCAAAAAAATGTTGCCACAAATTTTTTGGCTTATTTTCAAAATTTGGAACGCTGTTAAAAATTATTGAATTTGACAATTCAATATCATTAATATTTTCAAAAAATTTTATATTTTCATTTAATTTAAGTTTTGAAAGAATTTTTTCATAAAATTTGCCACTATCTATAGATTGATAAGGTGTTAGCTTACAATCAATAAACTTTGTATCATTAGGAATGTTTATAGAAAAATTATCCCAACTTTTTTTGACACAATCATCAAAATTATGTGGAAATACTTTCCAAAATGACCAAGTTTTATCTCTTTTATATTCATCCCTAGGCTCAATTATAGCCAAAGATTTATTTTTTAATTTATCAGAAGTTTCAAGTTCATAAGCCAAAGACAAACCTGCACAACCACCACCGATAATTATGTAATCAAAATCTTTCATTTAAATTTATCTCTTCATTAATTAATGAATGATCATGTTCAATGTTATTATCATTTTTATTTGAAAATGTTAAAATTATTAAATCAAAAATTGATAAAAAAGTTTCAATAATTTTTTCAATTTTTGTTACATAAATTTTTCCAGAATTTTTATAATTTTCTAAATTATTTTTATTAATTATTTTGTGTCCAATTTTTCTGTAGACTCGTCTTGCAACTAAAATAGAGAATCTGAAACTTAAAGGTATTTCTTTAATAGAGTAAAAAGAATTTTCATAAAATTTTTCAGATAAAGAAATGGTAGATTTAATATCGTTGAAATTTTCATTGATATAAATTCTTTTATTATTTTTATCTTCAATTACGTCTCTTGAAATATTGGTAAGCTGCATTGCTATTCCAAGATCAATAGCTGATTTTAAGGAATTTGTCTTATTAACTTTTAAAATTTTTGCCATCATTAAACCAACTGTACCTGCTACTCTATAAGAGTAAATTAATAATTCTTTTTTTGATTTTAATTCTACTTTTTCTTTTAAGTCTGAATTAATCCCATCAAATAAATCGTTAATTACTTTTGTTGAAATATTAAATTCATCTATAAGTGCCCAAATATTTTTAATAACAATATTTTGAAAGTTTTTATTTAAAAAATCTTTCTTAAAGTTTTCAAATTTAATTATTTTGTCTTCTAATTTTCCTGGATCATCTGCAATATTATCTGCTTCTCTACAAAAATCATAAAGCGCAGAACATTTCTCATAAGTTTTTTTTGGTAAAAAAAAACCAGCCCAGTTAAATGATTTTGCATATTTCGCTAAATAATTATTAGTTAACATTCTAAATCAATTTATCTAATACTTTTGCCGAGGAAAGTACTCCCGGTACCCCTGCGCCTGGGTGTGTTCCTGCACCAACAAAATACAGACCATCATAAATTTCTGATTTATTATGAAATCTAAAATAAGCTGATTGAGTGAATTTAGGCTGAATTGAAAAACCTGATCCATATTTTGTATTTAGTTCTTTCTCAAAATAATCAGGCGTAAGATAAAAATCTGATACAATATTACTTCTAAGATTAGGCATTAAATCTTTTTCCATTTTATCAATCACAAGGTTTTTCATTATTTCACCTTCTATTTGCCAATCTATATTTGATTGATTATTGGGAACTGGTACTAATACATAAAAACAATCACTTCCCTCAGGAGCCATACTCTTATCTGTTGCAGAGGGTCTATGGAGATAATAGCTAATATCGTTATTTAATTTTTTATGATCAAAAATATCATCCAGATGTTCTTTATATTTGTTTCCAAATTTAATTGTATGATGTTCAACGTTTTCATAGACTTTTTTGGTTCCAAAATAATAAACAAATAAACCCATTGAATAGTCCATCCTCTTTTGTTTCCAATCAAACAGCATTGAATTTTTTAAGTTTTTACTAGTCATTTTTTCATAAAAAGCAGGAGGGTCTGCATTACAAATAACGTTATCAGCTTCGATAATCTCTTCGTTGTTAATTACAACACCAGTAATTTTATTATTCTTATTAATAATTTCTCTTACCTCAGTATTTTTTATAATTTCAATTTCTACTTCCCCCATTAACTTTTCAAATCCTTTAATTATATTTCCTGTGCCACCCATTGAATAATGAATACCCCATTTTTTTTCCAAATAAAGAATTAGCCCATAAATTGAGGTAGTTGTGAATGGATTTCCACCAACCAACAATGGATGCATACTAAGCATCCTTCTTAATTTTTCATTTTTTACATAAGACGATACTAATGAATAAACTGATTTATAACTCTTTAGTTTTAATAATGCTGGCAGCTGTTTCATCATAAAAAAAGGTTTATCAAATGGAACATCTGCAAGTTCTAAAAATCCTTTTTCAAAAATTTTTTTGGTAAAATTTACTAAATCTTCATACCCCTTAACATCTTCTTGATTTAAATTTTCAATTTGTTTTTTCATTTCTATTTCATCACCTGAGTAATTAAATTTAGTTTGGTCTTCGAAAACAAATTGATACCAAATTTTAAGTGGAGTTAATTTTATGTAGTCCTCAGGATTTTTATTGAACAAACTGAATAGTTCATTAATTAAATATGGAGCAGTTATTACTGTTGGCCCAGCATCAAAAGTAAAACCATCTTTTTTAAAAACTCTAGCTCTTCCACCTAGATCTGAATGTTTTTCTATTAATTTTACTTTATGTCCTTTGGCTCTTAGTCTTATTGCTGCAGCAATACCACCAAATCCAGATCCAATAACTATAGAATTCATTACTGTAACTTATAGCTTTTTCAGGAAATTGTAACCGTATTATGAGTTTATTTTTTTTAGCTGTTCTTTAGTTTCTTCTAAATTTTTTTGAAATACAGCATCTAGTTTTGATTTATCAACTGATGTAGTTATGATTTTTTTTACTGAGTCTACCGCTATTTTGATTGAAGCATCTTTTATTTCTTTCAATGCAGCCTCTTTCATTTGGCTAATTTTATTTTCAGCCAAACTCTTTTTAATTTCCGATGATTTATGAAATTTATCATTTAAATCTATTATTAATTTATCCGACTCTTTTTTTGCATTTTCCAAAATTTCATTACTTACAGAAGTTGCGGTATCTAATTTTTTTTGAGCATTATCGAGCAAAGTTTTTGCTTCTGTTCTTAATTTTTCACTTTCATCTATCTCATTTTTGATGTCAGAAATCATACCATCGAGCATTTGAGAAACTTTTTGTGGAATTTTAAAGTAAACTAAAACCCCGATGAAGATTACAAATGAAATTGCTACCCAGAAAGTTGCATCAATTGCCATAGTATTTATCTCCATTTCTTCTAGATAGATCGTCAACAATTGCTGATATACTGCTATTATTTACTTCAGCACCAATAAGTTTTTGAAGTAACTCAGATGACGTTTCTATAGCAATTTTATTTATTTTATCAGGCGCATTATCTCTTAAAGCTTGGATTTCTTTTTCCGCTTTAGCTATTTCGTCATCTATTTGTTTATCAAGAACGTCTCTTTTAGCATTTATATCTTTAACTGCCTTTTCTCTTGCTTGATTAAACATAGCATTAGCTTCAGTTTTGCTTTTTAAAATTATTTGATCATATTCTTTAAGTTTGGTCTCACTATCTTCTCTTTGTTTTTCAGCTGCCTCAATATTTTCTAGAATTTGAGATTTTCTAGATTCTAAGTTGTTACTAATTTTTGGAAGAATTAATTTAGATAAAACCAAATACATTATCCCAAAAGTAAGTACCAACCAGAAAATCTGAGAAACCCAAAACTCTGGATTTAATTGAGGCATACCTCCACTTTCAGCGGCAAAAGCTTCTTTAATGAAAAAGAAGCTTAAAAATATTAGATGAAGATATATTTTGACCATTAACCTAAAACGCAAATAAAATAATCAATGCAACAACTAACCCAAATAATCCTGTTGCTTCAGCAAGTGCAAAACCTAAAAGTAGGTTAGGAAATTGTTTCTGAGCTGCTGATGGGTTTCTCATAGCACCTGATAAATAATTTCCAAAAATTATTCCAATACCAACACCGGCACCAGCTAAAGCTATTGCTGCTAAACCTGCTCCGATCATTTTTGCTGCTTCTAATTCCATTATATCCTCCTCTGTTATTAATGGTGTAAATTTAATGCATCATTTAAATAGATGCAGGTTAAAATTGCAAAAACATATGCTTGAAGAAAAGCAACTAATATCTCCAAACCAGTTAATGCAACTGAAAAACTTAGTGGAAGCCATCCACCAACTATTCCAAGACTAATTACAAAGCCTCCGAAAACTTTCATCATTGTATGACCAGCCATCATATTTGCAAATAATCTAACTGATAGACTTATTGGTCTACTCAGATAAGAAATAATCTCAATTACTACTATTAAAGGAAGTAGTACCGCTGGTACTCCACTTGGTACAAATAATTTTAAATATCCAAAACCATGTTTAATAAATCCTATTACTGTTACACCAATAAAAATAAATGCAGCAAGAACAAATGTAACGATAATATGACTAGTTACGGTGAATGTATAAGGTATCATTCCAAACATATTGCAAAACAACACAAACATGAACAAAGAAAAAATAAATGCAAAATATGGTTTTGCTTTAGAACCTGCTGTATCACTAATCATTTTAGCAACAAAGGTGTAGCTAAGTTCCGCTAATAACTGAATTTTATTTGGTAAGATTGAATTTTTCTTAGATCCTAAATTAAAAATTAATAAAATAGAAACTGTACTAATAATCATAAACAAACTTGCGTTTGTAAAAGATATATCAAATGCTCCAACTTTTATTTCAGGTCCAATTCTATAAACATCGAATTGTGACATTGGGTTTGCTGCCATAGTACTAACTTATTTTTGCATCTTTTTTGCAGATTTAATCACATTTGTTATCCCAGCGATCACCCCAACAAAAAAAAATATTAATATAAACCAGGGTTTAGTACCAAAGGTCTTGTCAAAAATAAACCCAATAATTGTCCCTACAGCCACTGCAGATACAAGTTCTGTGCTCAATTTGAATGCAGTTCCAATAGGTGACGGGTCATCCTTCTTGTTATAAAGATTTTTCTTGGAAATCTTGCTTTTTGCAATCTCTAAGCGAGTTTTAAAAGGGTCTTTTGCCATTTATATTGTTTAAGCAACCATACTTTCTGCTTTTTGAAGGTCTACAGCAACCAGTTGGCTTATCCCTTTTTGTGGCATAGTTACTCCATATAGCCTGTTCATTTTAGACATTGTCAATGCGTGGTGAGTAACAATTATAAATTTAGTGTTAGTAATTTTAATTAATTCCTCAAGCAAGTTACAAAATCTTGTTACATTAGCATCATCAAGGGGAGCGTCTACCTCATCCAAAACACAAATTGGAGAAGGGTTGGTTAAAAATACTGCAAAAATTAAAGATAGGGCGGTTAGAGCTTGTTCACCACCAGATAATAAAGTTATAGATTGAAGCCTTTTTCCTGGAGGGCTAACTAACATTTCTAAACCAGCTTCTAATGGATCATCAGAATCTACAAGTTCAAGTTTTGCATTTCCACCATTAAAAAGTTTTGTGTAAACCTCATTAAATTTTCTGTTAACTTTTTCAAATGCTTCAACCAGTCTTTCTCTTCCTTTTTGATTTAGCTCATCAATACTGTCTTTAAGTTTAACTATTGCTGTAACAATGTCACTACGATCTTGTTCCATTTTTTTAATTTCTTCTTCATACTTACTAGTTTCTTCATCTGCTTTTAAATTAACTGAACCTAATTGATCCCTTTCTTGTTTCTTTTTATCTAAAGCATCTTCTTGATCAATATGATTTGGAAGCTCTTCAACTCCAAATAAATTTGAATTTTCTAATATATTTTCTTCAGTTAAATTTAATTCTGTATTAATTCTATCAAGCAAATCATTTTTTCTTTTTTGCAAACCTTCAATGGTTGCACCTGAGCTTGCTTTTCTTTCTCTAATTTGAATTGATTGCTCTTGTATTTCATTTAATTGTGCTCTTAGCGTTTCAATTTTTTTATCAGTTTCTTCTATAATTTTTTCATTATCAATTTTTTCTTCATCAGAAATTCTTAAATTTTCAGAAATTTGACCTTTTCTTTCTGCTTGTACTCTTGGTTGATTTTCTAAATCATTTAATTGTTTAGACAATTTATTTTTTCTTTCAGTTAATTCATTAACCATTTTTTCTGAATTAGATAAAAGATTTTTCCAGCTTGATATTTCGGTCTCTATAGTTTTTATTCTTTCATTTCTTTTGACAGATTCATTTTTTATTGATTGATTTTTACTATATGCATCAGCATATTTTTCTTGAAGAACTTTTATTGTCTTTGATTTTTCATTGACATTTAATAGTTCAGTTCTTGATTTTTCATTTTTTAAATCACTAATAAAATTGTCTAATTCCATTGAACATCTATCTAAAAGAGCAAATGCTTGGTTGATTTCATTCGCATCTATTAATTCTTTAACTCTAGAAATAGAGTTTTTTACATTTTTTATGGGGCCAATACTTATTTTAATTGTATCTTTTGCTAAATTATTAACAACTTCATCAACTGCATTTTGTTCTCTTTCGAGTTCATTCTTAGCATTTTCTAAATCTTCGTTAGACATTTTTTCAGTTTCAAAATATTTTGAATCTGTTTCAATCAAATCAGATTTTTCCTCTTTTAACCTTTTCTCGTTAGAGTTAGCATCAATAATAATTCCTTTTTCTCTTGCTATATCCTCATCCAAAGTTTGGATTGATTTTTTAATACCTTCAATTTCGTCCTGAATTCTAGTATTTTCCTCATCTAGGCTTTGAAGTTCTAAATTTAGCCTTTGTATCCTAGATAAATTCTCAATATTTTTTTCTCTTAATGGAGCAACTTTGTCTGTTGAGATCTTTATTAAGTTTTCAAGCTCAGATATCTGGTTATTAAAACCTTCTACTTCACCTTCTGCTTCAGCATTAATTTCGTTCTCAATTTTAATTTCCTTTTCAATTTCCAATAATCTCAAATAATATAATCCTGCTTCTATTTTTTTTATTTCTTCTGAAATTAATTTATATTTGGTGGCTTCCTCAGCTTGCTTTTGAAGATTTGCTAATTGCTTTTCCTGTTGACGTCGCAACTCATCAGCTCTTTTTAAATTATTTTCTGCTGCACCAAGTCTAAGTTCAGCCTCATGTCTTCTTACATGTAAACCAGAAATTCCAGCAGCCTCCTCAAGTATTGCTCTTCTGTCAGTAGGCTTTGCTGTCACTAAGGCTCCAATTCTTCCCTGACTAATCATAGAAGGAGAATGTGCGCCTGTTGAAAGATCTGCAAAAAACATTTGTGCATCTCTTGCTCTTACCTCTTTGTCATTAATATAAAATTTAGAACCCTTATCTTTTTCAATTTTTCTTCTAACTTGTATATTTTCTAATTCACGATATTGAATAGGACCTTCTTTTTCTTTGTTCTCTACTTCTATGGAAACTTCAGCAATATTTTTTGATGCCTTATTAGATGTCCCTGAAAAAATTACATCTTCCATTCCTGAACCTCTCATACTTTTTGCAGAGGTCTCTCCCATTACCCATCTTAAAGATTCTACTATGTTTGATTTTCCACAGCCGTTAGGACCAACTATTCCAGTAAGACCTTCTTCTATTAAGAAATTTGTTTTTTCAGCAAATGATTTAAATCCATTTAATTGGATTTTTTTAAACTCCATGCACTAACTTATATCATTTTTTCTAGTGCTTTTTTCAAATTTTTATAATTAAGTTTTTTCTCGAATTTTTTGTTGTTGATTATTATCGTAGGGGTTGCGTTTACTTTGAAATTTTTTGCACCCTCTATTCGGTCATTTAACACAAAATCCTCAATATTTTTGTTGTTCACACAAGATTCAAAATCTATAGAGAAACCCTCGTTTTTTAAAAATATTTGAAGATTTTTATTTGCTTCCTCAATAGAGCTTCCCTTCACCCATTTTTGCTGGTTAGCATATAAACTTTCCAAAATATCAGCATTCCCATCATTTTTACACTGAGCAACTTTTGCAGCATTGAAGGCGGCAATATCTAAAGGAAAGTTTCTAAACTCTATTTTAGCAATCCCTGTATCCAAATATTCTTTTTTAAGTTCTGGATAAACGTTTTTATGAAAATTAGCACAATAGCTACAAGTTAATGATTCAAACGCAATTATAGTTATTTTTGCGTCTTTATTTCCAACGATAATTCTTTTTATTTCTTCAGCATTTAAATTTGAAAAGCTTCCCAAAATAATTATAGCAAGTAATATAATTTTTCTCATTTTTCTTTATAAACTTTTGTTAATTCTGTTAATGATTTTTTAATTTTTTCGTTTTTAACATCTTTAATTTTATCTTGATATTTACTAATTGCCACATTATTTGATTTAGCTTCATTCAAACTGCTGTTTTTTTGTTCGTCATCAAAGCTAATAAATTTGAGCTTTTCAACAACATCGTAGCCGAAAAAATTATTCATTTTATCTAAAATATTTTTTTTTGAATATTCTACATCCACTTCATGGCCTCTTTTAACCATTACAACTAAAGTACTCACACCAAATCGATTTAAGTTTTTGAATGTTTTTGGAAAACAGACTTTAAACAATTCATTCCCTACTAAATATTTCCAATTACTGAGTGTTTCTGAATATATATGACCTTTTTTATGAATAATTTTTTTTAAATTTTTTGGTAAAGTGTCTTTAAAAGATCTTAACCCTTGAATGCTAGTATTTCTCTGCTTAGTATTATTTTTAAATTGCATATGAAAGATCTAATAATAACAAATAAAATTCTCAATTGGTACGATATAAATAAGAGATCTTTACCTTGGAGAAATAAGGTTTCACAAGAAAAGAAACAATATTTTACATTGGTTAGCGAGTTCATGTTGCAACAGACGCAGGTTGCTACTGTGATACCATATTTTAATAGATTTATTAATAATATTCCTAATATTGAAAAGTTATCAAAATACAATGATAAAAAATTAATCAAACTTTGGGAAGGTCTTGGATATTATTCAAGAGTTAGAAATTTAAAAAAAACTGCTCAAATAATTGTTAAAAAATTTAACAAAAAAATACCTGAAGATTTTTATGAATTAAAATCATTACCAGGCATTGGCGATTATACAGCAAGTGCAATTTCAGCAATTGCATTTAATAAACCAATAATTCCTTTGGATGGAAACATTGAGAGAGTATTAAAAAGATACTTATATTTAAAAAAACAAAGTCAAATTAAAAAAGAATTCTTACAAGATCAAAAAAAAATTTTTGGTATATCAACAAAAAGATCAAGCGATTATGCGCAAGCTTTGATGGAACTGGGTGCATTAATTTGCAAACCTACAAATCCTACTTGTAACAAATGTCCATTATCTAATAATTGCAAAGCATTTAAAAATAAAAATTTTGATTTAGTGAAATTCAAGAAAATTAACAAGGAAACATATTATAAATTGAATGTTTATAAAAAAAATAATCAATATTTATTAATCAAAAATAATAAATTTAATTTTTTGAAAAATTTAAATATTTTTCCAATGGATCAATTAAATAATCCTAAAAATTTTAGTAAAGATTTAAATTTTAAAATATCTAATATGAATATGAATATCAAAATTGAATATAAGAAGAAGCACAACTTTGAGAAAAATATTAATTGGATAAATCCTACAAAACTTCAAAATTATGTACTCCCGACATTTACCAAAAAGATAATAAAATTTTTAGAAAGTCAAAAATGAAAAAAATAGCAATTATTGGCGCAGGGATTTCGGGTCTGTTTATAGCTAATTTATTTAAAGGAAATAAAGATTATCAGGTCACAATTTATGAAAAAAAAACTTCATTAGAAATAGAGGAAGGTTATGGTATTCAATTATCTGTAAATAGCGTAAAGCTATTAAACAAATTAGGCTTCTCTTCCTTGTCGGACAAAGAGAAATTTAATCCAAAAAAAATTGATTTTTATGAAATTAAAAATTCAAAGAAAATTTGTGATTTAAATATTTCAAAATTTAATTCTGATGATTGTAAGTACACAACGTTGAAAAGATCAAAATTACTTCACTTTTTAATAAATGGATTAGATAAAAATTCAATCAAGTTTAACTGCAGTTTAGATAAGATAGCATACAGTAATGACTCAATAAATTTAAATTTTGATCAAGATAAAATAACTTGTGATCATTTAATTATTTCAGATGGTGTATTTTCAAAAGGAAAGTCATTAATTTCGAATAATAATTCAGAACCAATTTACAATAACACTATCGCTGTTAGAGCCAGTGTATCCAAAGAACTTCTTGATAATATAAATGAGGAAAATATTTCTTTATTTTTAGGATCAGATTTTCATTATGTATTATATCCACTTAATAATGATAAAAAATTTAATTTTATTGGGATATTGAAGAATAAGTTAAATTCTGAACAGCAAAAAAATCACAATCTTTGTGATGAAAGTACATTTATTGAGAGCATTAAACAAAAATTATCCAAAAAAATTTCATCAAAAGTATTTCAGAGTCTTGAAGATATTAAATTGTTTCCAGTATTTGTAAGTAAAAATCCATTTATTCCTCCCAAAAATATTTATTTAGTTGGAGATGCTTTTTTTGCATTCTCACCTTCTTTTGCTCAGGGAGCCTCACAATCAATAGAAGGAGCCAATCAATTATATGAAATTATAATAAACCAAAAAAATGATTTTTATAATTCTAGATTAGAGAGAGTAAAAATGATTAATAGAAGATCTAATTTTAATCAATTTGCTTTTCATTTATCAAATCCGATTATGATCTTTTTTAGAAATATTTTTTTAAAGCTTTTGACTAAAAATAAAAAATTTCTGCAAAGTTATTTAGGTAAAATTTATAAAAATTAATTTTTAGAAATTAATCTTTGTCTCAAGTAATCGATTGGGTAGGTTCGGCCATTAATATCACAATGCCAAAATGTCCAACCATTGCAGCTTTCAGCTCCTAAAATAGTAGCTGCAACTTTATGAATAGAACCTTCCGCTTGGTTGTGTTTGATACTACCATCAGCCATTATTCTTGCGGTTATTTTTTTCTTATTATCAAAAATATTAGTTCCAGGCTTAATTATTCCAAGTTCTACCAATGATCCAAACGGAATTCTTGGTTTTGATCTATTATTTTTAAGTGTATCTAACAAATCATCTTCAATTGGTTTGGTAGTCTTTATACGTTCCTCAGCAGCTTTAAAATAATTCTTTTCTTTTTCTATACCAAAATAATTTCTCCCTAGTTTTTTTGCAACTGCAGCAGAAGTTCCAGAACCTAAAAAAGGATCAAGAATTAGATCATTTTTATTTGATGTAGCTAGTAAAATTCTGTGTAAAAGTGATTCTGGTTTTTGAGTAGAGTGAATTTTTTTTCCATTTTTTTTAAGTCTTTCAGAACCATTGCAAATAGGAAGATTCCAATTAGATCTCATCTGAAGATCATCATTTAAACATTTTAAAGACTGATAATTAAATGTGTATTTTGATTTTTCACTCTTAGAAGCCCATATTAAAGTCTCATGAGCATTTGTGAACCTTGTACCTCTAAAGTTAGGCATTGGATTATTTTTATTCCAGATGACATCATTTAGTATCCAGAAACCTAGATTTTGTATTGCAGTTCCTACTCTAAAAATATTATGGTAACTACCTATAACCCAAATAGCTCCATCTTTTTTCAAAATCCTTTTGCATTCATTAAGCCATTCATAAGTAAACTCATCATATTTTTTAAAATTTTTAAATTGATCCCACTTGTCGTTTACAGCGCTGACTTTTGATCTATCGGGTCTAATCAATTCACCTTTTAATTGTAAATTATATGGAGGGTCAGCAAAAATTAAATCAAAGGTTTCACTTGGAATTTTTTTTAATTCTTCGAGACTGTCTCCGTTAATTATTTTATTTTTAAAATCAGATTTCATTTGTAAAAATTAATTAGACTCCAAATGGATTCTTCGGTCAACCTGTGATTGAAAAAATTGGATTCGATTTGTGTATCGAATTTTAATGATAACTAGATGTAGTATTAAGTTAACCTAGATATAGGAGAGAAAGTTTTTCTATGATGTTTAGTTATGCCTAGTTTCTTTAATGCTTGTAAGTGTTGTTTGGTGCCATAACCAAAATTTTTATCCCAATGATAACCTTTGTTTTTTTTTGATAAAGTAGCAACAAATCTATCTCTTGATACCTTAGCTATTATAGAGGCTGCTGAAATTGAAGGAATTTTTTTATCGCCCTTTATGATTGATTTCAATTTATAATTTTTTAATTGTGGAATTTTGTTTCCATCTATTAATACAAGAGTTGGTTTTTTTGTTAATTTTAATATAGCTCTTTTCATAGCTAGTAAACTTGCATTTAGTATGTTGAGTTTTTCAATCTCACTAACAGAAGCTTTACCTAATGACCAAATTGAATTTTTTTTAATATAATTAAAAAGGTATTCTCTCTTTTTTTTACTCAACAGTTTTGAATCTTTTAAAATTTTTGGATCCACAGATTTCTTTAGAATGACAGCAGCAGCATAAACAGGACCTATTAAACTACCTCTGCCGACCTCATCAACACCAGCTATTAATTTCATTAAATTTTTAATTTTAACTCTTTAACTTTTTCTCTTATTTTTTTTAAATCTTCCCATGAATATTTTTTATTATCTGGATATCTAATTAAATAAGAAGGGTTAAAAGTTATCATTAAAGGATAAGTATTATTATTTAAAATTATTTCCTTCCATTTACCTCTTTCTGAAGATATTTTTTCATTAATCCCAGTAACAGCTTCCATAGCTGTGCTACCCATTAAAATTATAATTTTGGGATCAATAATAGATATATGTTCTTTTAAAAAGTTTGAGTAACGTTTAATTTCTTGTGAAGTTGGTTTTCTATCCTCTGGTGGTCTAAAATTTATTGCATAACTTGTATAAATATTTTGTCTCTTAATATTTATTGCTAACAACATTTTGTCTAAAAGCTCTCCACTTTCTCCTTTAAAAGGGTTTCCAACTTTGTCTTCAATTTCACCTGGCGCTTCCCCGATTAACATTATAGGACTATCAATATTTCCTTCTCCAAGAACAATATTTTTGGAATTATTTCTTATTTTACAATTTTCAATTGAATTTAATTGTTTCTTTAGATTTTCTAATAAATCTTGTTTATTTCTTTGATTGATATCACTTTCTTTTTTTACCTCAGAAAACCTATTAATAGGTTTTTTATCAAATACAAAATTGGCTTCTATTGTATTTATCAATTCTTCGTTTAATTTGTCGTTTTGATTTATCAATTTTTTCACCTTACAAGGATTAAATGATATCTAAAATATTTAAAATCATATTATTATTAGCGTTATCCTATCAGACACCTGTTTATTCTAAAAGTACAAGTTTTAATGATTTCAACTCAAGAGATTTATCTAATTATTTTTCAGGTATTATAGCTTATGAAAATAGAGACAATTCAGAAGCTTTAAAATATTTCAACTTAAGCAAAGTTTTACTGAATAACCACGACAGTTATTTAAAAAGATATGTTAATTCTCTTGTATTGGAAAACAAAGTAGCGCAAGCAATAAATGTTGTAAAAAATAACTCAAAAAAAAGTAACACAGATTTTTTTGATGCATATATTTTACTAATAATTGATAGTTTAAAAAAAAATGATTTTGATAAAGCTAATATTTACTTAGATCAAAGTTTGAAATTTCAGGAAGAAAATAGAATTAATTTAGTAATTTTTGAAACTTTAAAGCAGTATATTTACACTTTTAAAAATAAAAAACTTTTACCTAATAAGAAAAATTTTGGAAACTTATCATTAATAGCTGAGGCATTTCAAAGATGTTATTATAATGATCAAAGAACCAGTTCTTTCTTTTTAAATTTAATAAATAGTCAACAAGGTGATTATTCAAGATATATATTTTTTTATATAAATTATCTTATTCAGAATAAAGAGTTTGATCAGGCAAAGTCAATAATTGATCAAATTGATTATATTGGTTCAACACTTTTGCTGACACAAACAAAAAGCTGGATAGATAATAATAAGTTTAAAAGTTTTGAAAAAATTTTCTCATGTAGAAATCACAATGATATAATTAGTGAATTTTTATTTTTGATATCAAATCTTTATTCATCACAAGATAATTTTGAAAAATCAAATTTTTATTTAAATTTATCAATATATTTAAATCCTAAATTTGAATTTAATTTATCACTTGTTGCAGAAAATTTCTTTGCAGATGGCGAATATAATAAGGTAAAAAAAATATTAAGAAAATTTAAAGAGACTGAAGAATTTTATTATTGGTTTAGAGTTAAAAAAGAAGCACAAATAATAGTGAAAGAAAAAAATTATGAAAAGGCAACAAGCTATATTGAGTCTAAGTTTAAAAATATTGAAAAACCTAACCCAAAGATGATTTTTGATTTAGCGAATTTTTACAAAAACTCTAAAAATTATGAACTTGCAATTGATTATTATTCAAAATTAATCTCCTCTCTAGAGGATAGCTCTGTAATTAAATCAGATATTTTATATCGAAGAGGTGGGAGCTACGAAAGATTAGGTAATTATGAGAAGTCAGATGAAGATTTACTTCATGCACTAAGGATAAGACCTGATGATGCATATGTCCTAAATTATCTTGCTTATTCTTGGTTAGAACGTGATTACAAAATAGATGAAGCGATGGAAATGTTAAAAATAGCATATAATTCAAAAAGTAATGATCCGTATATTATTGACTCAATTGGTTGGGCATATTTCTTGATAGATGAATATGGGGAAGCAGAAAAATATTTAAAAAGAGCTGTTGAATTAATGCCAGATGATCCAATAGTAAATGATCATTACGGAGATATATTGTGGAAGCTAGATCAAAAAATTCAGGCAAGATATTTTTGGAATAGTGTGTTGAACTTTGATGATACTGACGATGATATGAGAGAAAATATAAACAAAAAGTTGATTACTGGCTTAAAATCTATTCAATGAAATTAAATTTAAAATCTCATGCCAAAATCAATTTAGCTCTCAATGTAACAGGAAAAAATAATTCATTACATAAAATTGAAAGTATTATTAGTTTTATTGATTTGCATGATGTTATTTCAATAAAAAAAACAGGAGGTGAAAAACATAATATTTTTTTTCAAGGGAAATTTGCGAAAGGTATTGGAAAAAAAAATACTGTTCAAAAACTCTTTGAAATTCTAGATCGAGAAAGGTTGCTACTAAATCAAAAATTTAGAGTTTCTATAACAAAGAATATTCCCCAAAAAGCTGGACTTGGCGGAGGTTCTATAAATGCTGCGAGTATTTTAAATTTTTTAAATAAAAAAAAGCTAATTAAAATTAGTAAAAAAAAAATTTCAAAGGTTTGCTCTGAAATAGGGTCTGATGTAATTTTGGGTATAGAACCATCTAGTTCAGTCTTACTCTCAAACAATAAAATTAAAAAATTTTTAAATTGTCCGATTTTAAAAATGCTTTTAATAAAGCCCAATTTTGGTTGTGCGACAAAAAAAATTTATTCTAATGTTAGAAATTTTACAAAACCAAAATTTAACAATCCCAAAAAGAATATGTTTGGTTATAAATTTTTAAAAAATCAAACTAATGCCTTAGAAGATATTGCTATTTCAAAATACCCACAACTTAAAAAAATTAAGTTATTTTTAGAAAAGACTAATAATCCTGAGTTTGTAAGAATGACTGGGTCTGGATCTACAGTTATTGCTTACTATAAATCAGTCAAAGACTGCAATGTAGCAAAAGTTCAATTTAAGAGGAAATTTAATAATTGTTGGTTGAATGTATCAAAAACTATATAAATTTATTTTTTTTGTGTTATAGGAACTATAATATTGGGGCGTAGCCAAGCGGTAAGGCACGGGTTTTTGGTACCTGCATCCTAGGTTCGAATCCTAGCGCCCCAGCCATATATATGGATAAATTTTTAGATAAAATTTTTTTTAGGTCCAAAAATCTTAATTATATAAGCAAAAATATAAAAAAAATATCCCAGAACACTCCTGCAAAAAAAATTTTTGAAGCAATCAACAATTATTCTGAAAATAGTGAATTAAGATTTGTTGGTGGATGTATTAGAAAAATTATAAATCGAGAAGAAGTAGATGACATTGATTTAGCAACTAACATTACTCCAGATGAAGTTTGTGAAGCACTAAATAAACACCAAATTAAATTTTTTGAGTCAGGTAAAGAACACGGCACGATAACTGCAGTAATAAATGAAAAAAATTATGAAATTACCTCACTCAGAAAAGACGTTGCTACAGACGGAAGACATGCAAAAGTTGAATTTACTTCTGATTGGAAAGAAGATTCAAAAAGAAGAGATTTCACCATTAATGCTATTTACTCTGATAGTTTAGGAAATTTATTTGATCCACAAAATGGTAAGCTAGATTTAGACAAAGGTGTTTTAAAATTTATTGGAGATCCAGAAAAAAGAATTCAAGAGGATTATTTAAGAATATTAAGATACTTCCGTTTTCATATTAATTACTCAAAAGAAAATCATAAAACAGAGATAATTAAAATATTTAAAAAAAATATCAAAGGTATTTCGAATTTATCTTCTGAAAGATTATTAGATGAATTTAAAAAGACAGTTAAATCAAAAAATTTTCTCAAATTATTTGAAGATCAACAAAGTTTAGAAATATTAGAAATAGTATTTCCACAATTTAAAAATATTCATCATTTTAAGAAGCTAAATTCATTCAGTTCTAAAGTTATTAGCAACTTTGATTTTATTTTTGTAATTGCATTGCTGATTATTGATGAAACAGACAATACTGATTATTTCATTTATAAATTTAAAATCTCAAAAAAAGATCAAAAGAGGCTCAAATTAATTCACTATTTTTTCAAAGAAAAGGTGAATATTAAAAGTTTTACAGAAAAAAACTTTAATAAAATATTTTACTATAATGGCAGACAAACTGTAATTGATATAATTAATTTTAAATTGTTCTATTCAAGTAAGGTTGAGAATAAATTATTAAAACTACTTAAAATTTATGAAAACAAAACATTGCCTGAATTAAAAATTGGAGCAAATATTTTAATGTCTAAGTATAAAATTCCTGAGGGTAAAATTTTAGGTAATAAGTTAAAACTTATAGAAGAAACCTGGGTTCAAAACGGATTTCAAATTTCAGATAAACAGGTTGAAAAAATTGCAAAAAGTTAAATATATTTAACGTCTTTAATTTCAAAATTCTTTGTCCCAGAAGGGGTACTTATTTCTACAAGATCACTTTTATTTTTACCTATTAATCCTTTTCCTATTGGTGACTGAAAGAAAATTAATTTTTGTTTTAAGTCAGCTTCATCTTTTCCAACAATTTTATAATTTATTTTTTCTCCACTATCTAAATCTTCTAAATATACAGTTGATCCAAAAATTACTTTGCCCTCATTATTTAATTTAGTTACATCAATTACATTAGCTCTTGCTATTATGTCGTTTATTTCAGTAATCCTTCCTTCATTGTGAGATTGTTCTTCCTTTGCTGCATGATATTCGGCATTTTCTTTGAGGTCTCCATGTGATCTTGCTTCAGCAATTGCAGCAACTATTTCAGGTCTTTTCTTTTCTTTTAAAAAAATAAGTTCTTCCTCTAATTTTTTTAGCCCGTTTAAAGTTATAGGTTCTTTTTCCATTTTTTTATTTCCACTTAGCTAAAGGAGGTAACGACATTAAAATTCCTTCAACATTACCACCCGTTTGTAATCCAAATTTGGTTCCTCTGTCATACAGTAAATTAAATTCTGCATAACGACCTCTCTTAATATACTGCATCTCTTTTTCTTTTAAAGACCATTTTTTCTTAATTTTTTTTCTAATAATTTCATTAAAGATCATTTGAAAAGTAATCCCAACATCTCTTACAAATTTAAAATCTTTTTCGAAATTATCATTTTTATAATCAAAAAAAATTCCCCCAATTCCTCTAGCCTCTTTTCTGTGGGGTAAATAAAAATATTCATCACACCATTTTTTATATTTTTTATAATAATTTTTATTATGTTGATCACACATTAACTTCAAAGTTTTATGAAATTTATTCTTTTCATTATCATCTTTGATGGTCGGGGTTACATCCATTCCCCCTCCAAACCAGTTTTTTTGAGTGCTGATATATCTTGTATTAAAGTGCATAGCTGGAATGTGTGGATTTTGCATATGCATAACTACCGAAATTCCTGAAGCCCAAAATCTAGGATCTTTTTCTGCTCCTGGTATATTTTTTTGAAATTTTTTAGGAAATTTTCCATGTACCTTTGAAAAATTTACTCCAACTTTTTCAAAAATTTTTCCATTTTTTAAAATTCTATACTCACCACCACCTTCATCTTTTTTTGAGTTTCTTTTCCAAGAAGTTGATTTAAATTTAATTTTATTATTTTCTAATTCCAGTATGTCATTACAAATTGCATTTTGTAATAATTTGAACCAATTGCTTGCTAGGTCTTTTTTAATTGAATTGTCCATATTACATCAAATTATTTTGTCTTAAACTTTCAGCCAAAACTATTGCAACTGAGGATGCTATATTTAGAGATCTCGTTTTTTTATTCATTGGAATTTTTAGACGATCACTGATTAGCTTATGAACCTTTTCAGGGACACCAGCACTCTCTCTTCCAAATAATATTGTGTCATCATTTTTAAAATTAAATTTAGTATAATTTATAGAACCTTTTGTTGTCATTAAAACAATTCTTTGATTTTTTTTTTCTTCAAAAAAATGTTCTGAGCTTTGATAAAATTTAATTTTACTGTAGTCCATGTAATCCATGACAACTCTTTTAAATCTTTTGTCAGATAATAAAAATCCACAAGGCTCAATAATTTCTAATTCAGCCCCTAAACAGGCACATGTTCGTATAATTGCAGCTGTATTCTGTGGAATATCTGGTTCGTATAGCGAAATTTTAGGTCTAGTTTTCATTCATAATGTGTCATTCTTTCAGTAGAAAAATTACTGTTATCTTATAAGAAATCGTATATTAAATTAATATTTTAACAAAAAACTATTTAAAATGTCAGATAAAAAGCCAAAAAGAAGAGATTTTTTATTTACGGCGACTACAGCTGTAGGTGCCGTTGGAGCAGCAGCAGTAGTGTGGCCAATGGTAGATCAAATGAACCCAGATGCTTCAGTTAAAGCATTAGCAAGTACTGAGGTAGATATAAGTTCAGTCCAACCTGGAAATACAATTACAGTTCTATGGAGAGGAAAACCAGTTTTCATTAGAAGAAGAACTAAAGAAGAGATCGAAGAGGCAAGGTCTGTCAAAATGGAAGAATTAATTCATCCAGAAAAAGATGAGGATAGAGTAAAAAATCCTGAATGGTTAGTCATGGTAGGAGTTTGTACTCATTTAGGATGTGTGCCTTTGAATGATAAAGGTGATTATAATGGATGGTTTTGTCCATGTCATGGTTCTCACTATGATACGTCTGGAAGAATAAGAAAAGGACCAGCCCCATGGAATATGGAAGTTCCGAAATATGAATTCGTAAACGCAAACACAATTAAAATAGGATAGTTTATTTATGAGTGATCATGATTATAAACCTAAATCTAAAGTTGGTCAGTGGTTTAATGATAGATTACCGTTACTAACTCTTGCAAATCATTTAACGGATTATCCTACTCCAAAAAATTTAAATTACTGGTGGACATTTGGAGGAATTTTAACTTTTTGCTTAATTACACAAATTGTAACAGGATTAACTTTAGCAATGCATTACATCGCACATGCTGACATGGCATTCGAAAGTGTTGAACACATAATGAGAGATGTTAACTATGGATGGTTAATTAGATACATTCATGCAAATGGTGCATCAATGTTTTTTCTTGCTGTGTATATTCATATTTTTAGATCGTTGTTTTATGGATCTTATAAATCTCCAAGAGAAATAATTTGGATTCTTGGAATAATTATTTATTTATTAATGATGGCAGCTGCATTCATGGGCTATGTTTTGCCTTGGGGACAAATGAGCTTCTGGGGAGCAACTGTTATTACAAATTTGTTTAGTGCAATACCATTAGTAGGCGAAGGAATTGTAACGTGGTTATGGGGTGGATACTCAGTTGATAATCCAACATTGACAAGATTTTTCACTCTACATTACTTGATTCCATTTTTAATTTTAGGTCTAGTAGTTTTACATATTTGGGCTCTGCATGTACCTGGTAATAACAATCCAGTTGGTATTGATATTAAAAAACCTTCAAAGGATACTGTCCCATTCCATCCATACATTGTTATTAAAGATGGTTTTGCATTATTAATGTTTATGATTGTTTTTGCATTTTTTGTTTTCTATACGCCTAATATTTTAGGACACGCAGATAATTACATAGAGGCAAATCCAATGGTAACCCCAGCTAATATAGTTCCAGAATGGTACCTGTTACCTTTTTATGCAATATTAAGATCGGTACCAGATAAACTACTTGGAGTAGTTGCAATGCTATCTGCAATTTTAATACTTGCAGCTTTACCTTGGTTAGATACTTCAAAAATTAGATCAGCAGTATTTAGACCATTGTACAAACAATTTTACTGGATTTTAGTAGCAGACGTTTTAATCCTCGGTTACGTGGGAGCAATGCCTGCAGAAGGTCTCTATTTATTAATCGCAAGAGTAGCCACTGCTTATTATTTCTTACATTTCTTGGTTATTCTCCCAGTACTCGGGTTTAAAGAAAGAACATTACCTGTCCCACTAAGTATAACAGAACCTATTTTAGGTGGATCACCGAACTTAGCAGCCGCAAAACACAGAGAAAGTAAAATAAAATAAAGTGAAAAAGTTATTTAAATTAATTTTAATACTTTCATTTTTCTCTCTAAATAGCGTTCAAACATTTGCTGCAGAAAAAGTAGATTATCTTAAAACAGACTGGAGTTTTAAGGGTCTTTTTGGAAAATTTGATAGGGCAGCTCTTCAAAGAGGGTATCAAGTTTATACGGAAGTTTGTGCTTCTTGTCATTCAATGAAATATTTGAGCTATAGAAATTTATCAGAAGAGGGTGGACCAGAGTTTTCAGAGGCAGCTGCAAAAGCAATCGCTGCTTCTTTTGAGGTTACAGATGGACCAAACGCTGATGGTGAAATGTTTACTAGACCTGGAAAACTTTCAGATAAATTTGTAATGCCTTACGAAAATGTAAAAGCTGCGCAAGCCGCTAACGGAGGAGCGTATCCACCAGACATGTCTGTTTTAGTTAAAGCTAGAGGTGGTGGAGTTGATTATATTTATTCTTTACTTCAAGGTTATGAAGATCCACCTAGTGGAGTAACTTTGGATGATGGAGTTTATTATAATAAATATATGTATGGTAATAAGATTAGAATGGCAGCACCATTATCAGAGGGAATAGTAGAGTACGGGGATGGAACTAATGCATCAGTTGAACAGATGTCAAAAGATGTAACAACATTTTTAATGTGGGCTGCGGAGCCTCACTTAGAAGCAAGACACCAAATGGGTTTTAAAGCTATAGTATATTTGATTATTTTAACTATTTTAGTTTACTTTAGTATGAAGAAAATTTGGTCACGTGTTGAATCTGAAGTTTAATACATCTCCATCTTTAACAATATAATCTTTTCCTTCTAATCTCATTTTCCCATTTGCTTTAGAATTTACCCAGCCATCATTTGCTATAAAATCTTCATAGGAAATAGTTTCAGCTCGAATAAAGCCTTTTTCAAAATCAGTATGTATTTCACCTGCTGCTTTAGGAGCTGTACAATTTTTTTTAATTGTCCATGCTCTTGTTTCTTCAGGACCTGATGTAAAATAAGTATCTAGCTCTAGTACATTGTAACCTTTTTGAATTAACATATTTAATCCGGTCTCTTTTAAACCTATCATTTCCATATAATTTTTTTTCTCTTCAGCAGGTAGCTCATTAATTTGATTTTCAATATCAGCAGATACAATTAGTGTATTTTCATTCCCAAATTTTTTGATGAAATCATTTGTATATTTATTACCATTCTGAACACTTTGTTCATCAACATTACAAACATATATTTTTGGCTTAATTGATAATAAACCACTTTGATTTAATTGCTTGGTATCGAATTGTGTTTTTAGAACTGAAATATCTTTATCATTGTTAATGCAATCTAGAGCAATTTCTAAAATTTTAAGTTGCTCCTCATCTACATTTTTTTTATTATTTTTTTCCAATCTTTTTTGAATACTTTCAAGATCTGCAAGCATCATTTCAGTTTCAATAATTTCCAAATCTCTAACTGGGTTTACATCAGGATTAACATTTTGAATGTCTTCTGAGTCAAAACATCTAATCATGTGAATTACTGCGTCAACTTCTCTGATATGAGAAAGAAATTTATTTCCTAATCCTTCTCCTTTTGAAGCTCCTTTTACAAGACCAGCAATATCAACAAACGAAATTGTAGTATTAATAACCTTTTTAGAGTTAGAGACTTTTGATAATTTAGACAATCTTTCATCTGGTACAGGAACCACTCCAACATTTGGATCAATTGTACAAAATGGAAAATTAGCTGCCTGTGCTTTGCTAGAATTTGTTAGTGCATTAAAAAGTGTAGACTTACCAACATTTGGTAAACCAACAATTCCGCATTTAAAACTCATTATTTATTATTAACTGTACTTGAAAATAGATCTAATTTTTTATCAATTAATATTGAAATTGACTCAGTAATATTATTTGTAATTTTTTCTAATCCAGTCATTTCATCATCATCAAAATTTTGAAGTACAAAATCACTAACTTCCATATTATCTTTTGGTTTTCCAATACCTATTCTAACCCTCGAATAATCTTTACCAATAAATTTATCTATTGATGCTATACCATTATGGCCTGCACTAGATCCACCAAACTTAGCTTTAATTTTTCCAAATTCCACATCCAAATCATCATGAAAAACTATTACATCTTCAGCATCAATTTTAAAATATTCTATTAATTCTCTAATACAAATTCCTGAATTATTCATAAAAGTTAAAGGTTTAATTGCATATATTTTTTTATCTCCAACATTTCCTGTTGTAAGCAAACCTTTAAATTTAGGTTTTTGTTTTGATAGACCAAATTTTTTATTTATGGAGTCGATAATTTTAAAACCTACATTATGTCTATTATTTTCACTATCAGGCGTTGGGTTACCTAGTCCTACAAATAAAAGCATGAGAATTTTTTAATGGAAAACAAACTTTAGTTTAAGTATTTATTTTTTTTCTTCAGCAGATTTATCTTCGCCTTCTTTTTTATCACCCTCTGCTGCTGGCTTGTCTCCCTCAGTTGCTGCACCTTCTGCTCCCGCTTCTCCTTCTGCTGCTTCTGCTTCAGCTGGTTTTTCTGGCTCTTTCATTACAGTTGGAGCCGCCAATGTTGCAATAACGAAATCTCTACCTTGAATAGTTGGTGCAACTTCAGGATCTAAATTAATTGATGAAATTTTAAAACTTACTCCAATATCAATACCATCTAAATCAATTAAAAGATTATCAGGTATTTTTTCGCTTGGACATTTTAATTCAACTTTTCTTCTTACAATATTTAATACCCCACCTTTTTTTAATCCAGGGGATTTTTCATGATTAATAAATTTAACTGGAACCTCAATTTTAATTTTTAAACCTGGAACAACTCTCAAAAAATCAACATGTATGGGTTCATCAGACAAAACGTGATATTTTATTTCTCTTGGAAGTACATTTTGAGGCTTACCATTTACATTTAATGTAAGAATTGTAGATAAAAAATTAGAGTCTCCCAACATCGACTTTAGCAGTTTCTTAGATATAGAAATTTTTTCATTTTGAGCTTCACCGCCATAAATTATAGCTGGAACCTCTCCATTATCTCTCAGCGAGTTAAGCTCACCTTTTGTTTTATTATCTCTGATGTTAGCTTCTAAAGTATTCATAAAAACAAAGGTTTTTAGCTCAAGATCTTTAATAACACAAGGTAATTATTTAAATAAATCAGATACAGAAGTGGAATTTGATATTCTTTTTATCGCTTCACCCATTAGTCCTGAAATAGATAAAACTTCAATGTTTTTAGCACCTTTTATTTTGTCACTATTATCAATTGTGTTTGTAATTACCAGATTTTTGATAACAGAATTTTTAATTTTTTTGACCGCTTCACCACTTAGAACACCGTGGGTAATATAAACGTAAACCTCTTTTGCACCTCTATCTTTTAGTGCTTTAGCTGCATTAACAATTGTTCCACCTGAGTCGATAATATCATCTACAATTATACACGTCTTACCTTTTACATCTCCAATTACATTCATAACCTGAGATTGTCCTGGCTTAGGTCTTCTTTTATCTACTATAGCTAGACCAACATTTAAAAGTTTTCCAAGAGATCTTGCTCTTTCAGTGCCACCCACATCTGGAGCAACACAAATCATATTTTTACTTTTAATTTTTTTCTTAACGTGTCTTGCAAAAATAGGAGTAGCAAACAAGTTATCTACTGGAATATCAAAAAATCCTTGAATTTGTCCTGCATGCAAATCTACTGTTACAACACGATCTGCTCCTGCTTTTGTAATTAAGTTTGATACTAGTTTTGCTGAAATTGAAGTTCTTGGTACAACTTTTCTATCTTGTCTTGCATAACCAAAATATGGAATTACAGCAGTTATATTTTTGGCAGATGATCTTTTTAAAGCATCTATACATAATAAAAGTTCCATTAAATTATCATTAGCTGGAGAAGAAACAGATTGAATAATAAAAATACTATTTCCTCTTATGTTTTCATTAATCTCAACATAAATTTCACCATCAGAAAAATTTCTAATACTTGAATTGACTAATTTAGATTTTAAATATTTAGCAATATTCTTACTAAGAGGTTTATTGCTATTTCCTGATAATAATTTCATGAAAAAACCTAATTAAGCATAATTATTGAAATATTTCTACCATAATCAGCATGATTTAAACTTTTTGATCTTCTAGCACTAAAAAATTTATTTTTAGCATCGAATGTATCAACGTCAATTTTTTCTATTTTTTTCACACCAGACTTAAGAAGTAATGATTTAACATAACTAGATAAGTTAAAATATAACTTTTCTTTACCCATTTTAAAAAATTTATGATTAGTTTTGTCTTTTCTTATTAATTTTTTATAAAAATCTTTTTGAACTTCATAATTTTTAACTGATATTGATGGACCTATAACTGCTGTAATATTTTTTGTTTTAGACCCTCTCTTAACCATAAATTTAATCACTTTTGATATAATTCCCTTAAAAGCACCTTTCCATCCTGAATGAATTGCAGCTATCATTTTTCTCTGATTGTCAAAAACAAGTATTGGTACACAATCTGCAGTTAAAACAGCAATGGGCAAATTTATTTGGTCAGTAATAATTGCATCAGCCTTAGGTTTTATTTTTGATTTATACTTTTTGTCAATATATACAAATTTATTACTATGAATTTGACTAAGTAAAAAAATATTTTTTGAATTCTTAGAAATTTTTTTCCTAACAATATTTAAATTTTTTTTTACATTTGCACTATTGTCATTTGAACCTGGACCACAATTTAAACTTTTATAAATATTTTTTGATACACCACCGATGCTATTAAAAAAACCATGTTTAATAGCTTTATATTTTGAAAGTTTTTTAGATTTAATCAATTTGAAAACCTGTTTTAAATTTATTGTTTTTAACTTTTATCAACATTACCTTAAACAACTCTCCCATTTGTTTCTCATCAATTAGACGTCTGATTCTATAAAATAGATCTGTTTTCTTTGAGAAGGCTATATTATTGCTTACGATCTCTGCTCTCTGCAAAATTCCCATACTTGTTAAGAATTTTTTTTGATTAGTAATTAGATGATCTAGTTTTTCAAATTGATTAATATAATTGGCATATAAATTAAAATTTAAATTGTATGTAATATCAGAGTCGCCAATATCCTCTAATATGTTTGAAAATTTATGATCTTTTATTGCTTGAATAGTATTTTTTATTTTCTGATCTAAATATCCATAATCAATTATTAAAAGTCCACCATTTCTGTTCTCAATAATTTTACAAATTTTCTCTAGATATTTAAACGCCTCTGGAGAGTATTCAATAACTTCTTGGTCCTTGGATATTTCAAATTTAAGTTCTTGCTCTATTAATTTAATATTAATTTCTTTATCATTGAACTCAGCCTTTTTATAAGTTTTTAAATTAACATATCTTTCAAACCAATTATTCTCTTTTTTAAAAAATTGCTTTATTGGAAGTGCATCAAAAAATTCGTTTGCAAGATAAATACAAGGAAATGCGTTATCCATTTCAACTTCATTTATCCAGATTATTTTTTCAGAGTTTAAATTTTTTTTTTGTTCATCAATTAAATATGAGCTTTTTTCATGAATAATTAAATTACAGGAGCTAAAACAATCTGGAAAATTCTTTAATGTTTCAGATACAACTTTCATCATCTCTCCATTACCAGCCCCAAGTTCAATCAAGTTAAATTTTTTAGGTGAACCGATGCTTTTCCAAAAAGTTATTACCCAAATCGCGATTATTTCTGAAAATAGTCTTGTGATGTTGGGAGATGTAATAAAATCACCTTCTTTTCCAAAGGGATTTTTTTTCATATAATATCCATTTTCTTTATCGTAAAGAGCATGATTTATAAATTGATCTAGAGGTAAATTATTTGACTTGTTCATTTTTTTTGAAAAATAAAATAACTAATCCAATTATTAAAAAGATAAAACTTATTAACTGACCCATAGTTAAATTGAATATTAGGTATCCTAATTGATCATCTGGAACTCTAAAAAATTCCACAATAAATCTAAAGATTGAATAGAAAATTAAAAATAATCCAGAAATCAATCCAGCTTTTGCATAATTTCCTCTACTTCTAAAATAATGTAAAATTAAAAATAAAATTAAACCTTCTAATAATGCCTCATAAATTTGTGAAGGATGTCTTGGTTGATTATCTATTTGTATAAATGTAACTGCCCAAGGTAAATTAGTTATGGTTCCATAAAGTTCAGAATTTATAAAATTTGCAATTCTTCCAAAAAATATTCCAATAGGCGCAACTAGAGCAACGACGTCTAAATATAAAAACGCATTTTGATTATTTTTTTTTGCAAATAAAATAGTTGCGATAACAATACCAATTACTCCTCCATGAAAAGACATGCCGCCTTCCCATACTTTTAAAATATCTAATAGATTATTGATGTAGAATTCAAAATTATAAAATAATACATAACCTATTCTTCCACCTAAAATAATTCCAATGATTAAGTACGTTATATAATCATCAAAGTTTTTATGTATTTCAGAATGTTTTAAAAATAGTTTTTTTGCTATTAACCATCCAAATAAAATACCTGCAATATAAGCTAGAGAATACCATCTAATTTCTAAAGAAAATATTTCTATTGCAACTGGGTCAAAATTATTGATGAACATTTTAAATTATATCTATATTGTATATCTCAAATATGAAAAATTCTAAATTTATAATTGACAAATTTGCAAAACTACTAGAGCAGGGATTAATAACTTCAAAAGATTTATCATCTGAAATCTTAAATATTTTTAAATCAAAGAGAGATGAATTTGTTTTTAAAATGAAACTTACTAGCAAGGATGAATTTGATATTCTTTCGAAGAGAGTAGAAAATTTAGAAAATAAAATTTCAAAATTAGAAACAAAAAAAAAGAAGAAAACTAGACCGGCAAAAAAATCTTAACTCTTAGCCCATTAAATTTTGATTTTTCAAGTATTATGTTTCCACCATGGGATTTGATAATATCAGAAGCAATTGATAGTCCTAATCCAACACTAGATTTTGAATCATTTCTCCCTTTGTCCATCTTATAAAAAGGTTTAAATACGTTTTCATGTTCTTTTTTAGGTATCCCTGGACCGTCATCATCAATAATTATAAATAGGTTTGTATTTTTTTTGGTTAGGCTTATTTCAACTTTGTTTGCATATTTTAATCCGTTATCAATTAAGTTATTTAAAGATCTATTTATAAGGTTCTTTCTGCCATTAATGTAAATTCTTGGAATTAAATTATGAGAAATGTTTTTATTATTATATTTTTTTATAATTTCCTCTATTAGTTCTGAAAGATTAAACATTTCGTCTTTTTCAACATATGACGAGCTTGTAAATTGCAGATATTCATTGAGCATTTTTTCCATTTCGTTAATATCATCTTTTAATTTATCGACTGCATCTTTATCTTTAAGGAAAGCTAATTGTAACTTCATTCTTGTTAAAGGAGTTCTTAAATCATGACTAATACCCGATAACATTTCAGTTCTCTGATTGAGATGTCTTTCAATTCTCTTTCTCATTTTGTCAAATTCATGACCTGCTTGACGTATCTCAAGTGCTCCTGAAGGTTTAAATTCTTCTATGTCTTCTCCTTTTCCAAATCTTTCAGCAGCACGAGCTAAATTTGTAATTGGTCTTGTTTGGTTTTTTAAAAATATTAGTGAAATAATAACCATTATAATTGCAGGAACTGTAATCCATAGTGCAAATATTCTTGCAGAGGAACTAGTGACTCGATCTTTTGGAACTAAAAATTTAAAATATCCATCTTCATATTTTATTCTTAAATCAACTAGTTCTTTATAGTTTGTAGTATTAAACCAGAAGATCTCAGGAGAAAATTTAGACTTCAATTCTCTTCTTAAAGTTCGATCAATTGGACTAAACCATCTTTCTTTATTTTGATCACTTAATTTTTCATCAACTACTAATTCAATATTTAAATCTAGAAATAATGAAAAGAGGTTTGTCACTTCTTGTTTATCATTTTCTTCATTTTGATAAGCTTCTACAAAAGCACTAATCTCATTAACCAGGGTTCTGGTCATACCTTTATTAGTTTTAATCCACAAACTATCAAAAAAAACAATAGTGATTATTAATTGGATAGTAATTACAGGGACAGCAACTATTAAAAGTGCTCTATAAAATAATCTTTTTGGTAAAACTTTTTTGAAATAATTACTCAATCCAGAGAACATATCCCGCACCTCTAATTGTTTGCAAAAACTTAGGACTTTTTTGATCTATTTCAATTTTTTTTCTCAATCTAGTAATAATAACATCAATAGATCTTTCTTTATCAAGATCAATTAATTTTCCTATATCTTCTCTTGAAAATGTTTTTCCAGGACTATTAATCATTTTTTCTAAAATTGTCTTTTCAGTAGTATTAATTTTAAATTCTTTTTGATCTCTAATAATTAAAAGTTTATTTAAGTCGATTTTGACATTTTCAAATTCAATTATTCTTTTTTGCTCAGTTTTTTTTGTTTTATCTAAAATGTTTTTTATTCTTAGAATTAATTCTTTAGGTTCAAATGGTTTAGGCAAATAATCGTCTGCACCAACCTCAAGACCTTCTATTCTTTCTTTGGCTTCTCCTTTTGCTGTAAGAAGTATAATTGGAGTATCTAAATTTTTTTTATTTTCTTCTATAAATTCTAATCCATTCTTTCCAGGCATCATTATATCTAGCACAATTAGATCAAACTTTATTATTTTTATTTTATCAGAGGCATCTTCAGCACTGTCAGCTGTAGTTACTAAATAATTATTTTCGTTTAAAAATTTTTTGACTAATGATCTAATACCATCGTCGTCATCAACTACTAAAATATGAGCTAAAAAATTATCCATTAATTATTTTATTTAATACATTGTCAAAATTAACAACTTCTTCTGAAGTTGAATTTAAAAGAGCAGAATAAATTCTTTTTTTTTGTAAATTAAAAATTTCTTCAAATATTTTCTTTCCTTTTTCGTTTAAAAACACATGTTTAACCCTTGTATCCTGATCATTTTTTTTAAATATGACGATATCTAACTTTATTAAATCTTTTAAAACTCTGTTGAGGCTCTGTTTAGTCACTTTTAATTTTTTTAGAAGATCTGAGATAGAGATACCTTCATAAGAAGAAATCAGATGAATAACCTTATGATGGGCTACACCAATTGAATATTTATCTAAAATTTTTTTAGAGTCAGAAAATGTCTCTCTGTAGCTCACAAATAATTTTTCAATTAAACCCTTAAGTTGATCGTCTTTAAGATACAAAAGTTCTTTCATAATGGGTAAGTTATATTGACATATCAAAGATACAAAGTTATTTTTCACTGATATTTTAAAATATTTTCACTAATGATACCGTACGATAAAAGATCTGGAAAAATTTGGTACAACGATGAACTTGTTGACTGGGGAGATGTAAAGCTCCATGTTTTAAGTCACGGTTTACATTATGCGAGTTGTGTTTTTGAAGGTGAAAGAGTTTATGATGGTTCTATATTTAAGCTGGAGGAACATACCTCTAGATTTTTTCATTCTGCTAGAAGAATGGGTTTTGAAATTCCTTATACTGAAGAGCAAATAAATACTGCTTCAAATAAAATTATTGCAACTCAGAATGTAGAGAACGGATATGTAAGACCTGTAGCTTGGAGAGGCACTGAAATGATGGCTATATCAGCACAACAAACAAAAATTCATGTTGCAATAGCAACTTGGGAATGGGGATCTTACTTTGATCCAAAACTAAAAGTCGAAGGCATTAAATTAAATATTTCAAACTGGAGAAGACCAGCGCCTAATACTATACCTTGGGATACGAAAGCATCAGGTTTGTATATGATTTGCACATTATCAAAACACGAAGCTGAAAAACAAGGTTACACTGATTCTTTAATGTTGGATCATGAAGGAAATGTTGCCGAAGCAACAGGGGCCAATGTATTTTTTAAAGATAAAAATGGAGAAATTCACACACCAATCCCAGACTCATTCTTAGATGGAATTACAAGAAGAACTGTAATTGGAATTGCAAAATCAAAAAATATAAAAGTACATGAAAGAAAAATTAGTCCAACAGAACTCCCTAATTTTGTAGGATGTTTTTTGACAGGAACTGCTGCTGAAGTTACACCAGTATCTTGTATTGCGGAAAATCAATTCAAAGTTTGTGATACAATCATTGATCTAAATAAAAGCTATCAAGCACTGGTGAGAAAGAAAAAAGCAGCCTAGTCTTTATTATCTTCAGATATTGCGTGATCAATACCCTTTCTTAAATAATCATATCCTGTAAATAAAGTAAGCGCAGCTGATAACCATAAAAGAATAATCCCAATAGTCTGAGCATTATAATTTTCAAAGTTGATAATTTTGTTTCCAGTATCACCAGAAAGAAGAAGAGCTATAGCAACCATTTGCAAAACTGTTTTAAGTTTAGCAAGATTTGAAACGGGAAGTTTAATCTGGCCTTTTGCTAAAAATTCCCGCAATCCAGAAATTAAAATTTCTCTAGTTAAAATTATTATAGCTGCAATAACCTCATAATTTTGGATTGTTCCACCCATTACTAACAAAATTAATGCTGTAGCGACTATAATTTTATCTGCAATTGGATCTAATAGTTCTCCTAATTTAGATTCTTGACCCAACATTCTAGCTAACATACCGTCTAAGAAATCTGTAAACGACGCAATTATAAATAAAATTAAAGCAGTTAAATCACCATAAAAACCTGGAAGATAGAATGCTAAAACAAAGAAGGGTACAATTATTATTCTCCCTATTGTTAGAATATTTGGAATTTTTTTTAACATAATTATTCGTGAAAGAAGTTATATATCTTTTTTGCTACTTTTTCTTCAACACCTTCGACAGATTTAATTTCATCTAAACTAGCAGACTCAACAGATCTTGCCGACCCAAAATGGTTTAATAGTGCTCTTTTTCTAATTGCTCCAATACCCTCAATTTGGTCCAGTAAAGATTTACTAATTCCTTTTTTTCTTTTTGCTCTATGCGCACTGATTGCAAATCTGTGTGATTCATCTCTTATCCTTTGAAGGAAAAATAGAGTGGGGTCATTTTTTGAGAATTTATATTCTTTGCCATTGTGAAAAAATGTTTCATTTCCACTATTACGAAATTTACCTTTTGCTATTGCAATAATTGGAATGTCGTGAAGCCCCAATTCATTTAAACTTTCTCTAGCTACTGAATATTGTCCTTTTCCTCCATCAACTAATACTAAATCAGGAAAAGTCAGATAATTATCTTTTTCTTGAACAGCACGTTTAAATCTTCTGTTTAATACTTCTCTCATCATCCCATAATCATCTTGCTCATTTTTTCTGTGCTTGATGTTGAACTTTCGATATCTCTTTTTAATAAATCCCTCATCACCATATGCAATTAAAGCTCCAACACTATTTGTTCCTTGGATATGACTGTTATCATAAACCTCAATTAAATTTACATTTGTTTCAAGACCGAATTTTTTTGCAACTTCATCAAAAAGATCTCTATTATTCTGACTTTCATAAAGTTTTCTATTCAAACTGTCTTTTGCATTTTTTATTGCTTGGTTAATTACTTTTAGCTTTGAACCTTTTTTAGCAACACTAATGTTAATTTGTTTTCCCTCTTTTTGGGTTAAGGTTTTTTCAATTAAAACTTTTTCTTTTATTTCTTCAGATAATATTATTGCAGAAGGTACACTTTTATTTTCATAAAATTGTGAAACGAATGAATTTAAAATATCTCCTAATTTTTCATCTGGGTCATGTTTTGGAAAAAAAGCTTGGTTGCCCCAATTTTGCTTTGAACGATAAAAAAATACTTGAATACAAGTTTTGCCAGACTCTTTGTATCCAGCAATAACATCTGCCTCTACTAAGTTTGCCTCATTAATTCTTTGAGAAGATTGAATAATATTTAAAGCTTTAATTCTATCTCTTAAAATTACTGCTTTTTCAAAATCTAATTCTTCACTTGCCCTTTCCATTTGAGTGGAGAGATTTTTTTGAATTTTTCTTGATTTACCCGATACAAATTCAATAGCATCATCAACTGTCTGTCGATAATCATCTTTTTCGACATAACCAACACATGGACCAGAACATCTTTTAATTTGATAAAGGATACAAGGTCTTTCTCTATTTTTAAAAACAGTATCATCACAAACTCTTAGATGAAAAATTTTTTGGATCATCTTTATAGTCCAGTTAGCTGAACCTGCTGATGCAAAAGGGCCAAAATAAAATCCTTCTTTTGTCTTTTTTCCTCTATGTCTTTTAATTTGTGGCCATTTATCTTTATTGCCAATAAAAATAAATGGAAATGATTTGTCATCTCTTAATAAAATATTGAATTTTGGTTTAAATTTTTTAATTAAGTTTGCTTCTAGAAGTAGAGCTTCACTTTCATTTGAAGTCGTTGTTATCTCTAATTTTCTAGTTTGAGACAACATTCTCTCTGTTCTAATTATATGGTTTTTTTCAGATACATAACTTTTAAGTCTATTAGGAAGATTTTTTGCTTTTCCTACATAGAGGATTTCATTTTTTTCATTTAGCATCCTGTAGACACCAGGAAGTTTAGGGACTAGCGAAAGCTCTTTTTTAATTACTTCTTTTCCTATTTCAGAGCTGATCATGACTTCTTTTTTTGGTAATTTGAATACCAACAGACGAACATTGCTTAAGAATTTCTAGTTTTTCAATTTTTAACATTATTTTAGCAATCCTTTGATCTTTGAATAATTCATCAAATACAGCCTCAGCCAATGTCTCAAGAAAGTTGTAATGTTTTTTTTTAACAAGTTTTGTGATCAATTTTACAATCGTTCCATAATTAACGATCGATTTTATATCTTTATCATTTGATGGCTTTTTATCTTCGTAATCAATTTCTAGACTAAATTTAACTTTTTGAGGTTGGTTCTTTTCAAAGTCATAATAACCAAGTTTTAAATTTAAAATTAGATCATTGATTAGAATTTTCTTTTCATAATTAAAAAGACTTTTGTTTTTATTTATTTTTACAATATTAAAATTATTTCTTTTCATTCTTTGCCCATTATATCAGGTGTTTGCCAATTTAAATTTTGCCCACTATCTATTGCTAAAACTTGACCTGTAATAGATATATTTTTTATAAAAAAGTCAACTGCATTACATATTTGTTTAACATCCACCTGCCTTTTTAATGGTGTTGCTAAATACTGTTTTCTAAAATGTTTTTCAGATTGTCTTTGATTTTTAATAGTTGGACCAGGTGCTATACCGTTTACTCTAATTTTTGGTGCCAGACTCATAGCACTAGTTTTTGTTAAAGTATAAAGACCAGTTTTACTAATTGTGTAAGAAAAAAAATATGGAGTTAGTTTAAATACTCTTTGATCAATAATATTAATTATATTGTTATTTGTTCCTTTGACATTTTTTGCAAATTCTTTTGATAACAATGCAGGTGTTCTTAAATTTGTTCTTAAATGTTGCCCCCAACTATCTGTTGTAAAGTTTTCTAATTTATCATTTTCAAATAAGGAAGCGTTATTAATTAGACAATCAAAATATTTAAGTTTTGATTTTGCATATTTTACAATTTTATTTAAATCATTTTCTTTACTCAAATCGCCTTTTACCAAGTAAACTTTAGTACCATTATTTGATAGTTCTTTTTTTAACTTCTCAGCCTTCAGTTTTGATTTATTAAAGTGGATTAAAATTTCTTTATTAGGACCAGATAATTTTTTTGCAATCGCAGCACCAATTCTTGTTGCCCCACCTGTTATAATTATTTTCCGTGCTTCCATTTTTTATCTCTTTTCTTTGTAACTTTTGTTCCTGGCATTCCCATTGTTGATCTACCTTTTGGATAAATTTTATTTTTTACATCATACTGCCTTATTTTAGGATTTAATGTAATTTCTAACTCACTACTCTCTAACTTTCTTATTTCGTCTCTAATTTTAGCAGCTTCTTCAAATTCAAGATTAGAAGCAGCTTCCTTCATCTTTTTATCTAGCGCTTTAAGGTGTTTTTTTAGGTTTCCACCAACATTAGAGCCTTCACTTATTTTCACATAATCTTTTTCATAAACGCTCTCTAAAACATCGCTTATCTCTTTTTTCACTGATTTTGCATCAATGTTATGTTTTTTGTTGTAAGCTAATTGAATGTTTCTTCTTCTATCAGTTTCAGCAATTGCTTTTTTTATACTTTTTGTTTCTTTATCAGCATACAAAATTACTTTTCCATCCACATTTCTTGCTGCTCTTCCTATTGTTTGAATGAGTGATGTCTCTGATCGTAAAAAACCTTCTTTGTCTGCATCTAAAATTCCAACTAGCGCACATTCAGGTATATCAAGACCTTCTCTAAGCAAGTTAATACCGACTAAAACATCGAATACACCCATCCTCAAATCTCTCATTATCTCAATTCTTTCTAAAGTATCGATATCTGAGTGAAGATATCTAACTTTAATTCCATTTTCGTGAAGATATTCAGTTAAATCTTCAGCCATTTTTTTAGTAAGAGTTGTGACTAAAACTCGATAATTATTTTCAACCACTCTTTTGCATTCATGCATCAAATCATCTACCTGATTTTTAGCAGGTCTAATTTCAACTACAGGATCAATTAATCCAGTTGGTCTAATAACCTGGTCAATAACTTTTCCTTTTGTTTGTTCTAATTCCCACGGTCCTGGTGTTGCAGATACGAATACTGTTTGAGTTCTCATTAAATCCCACTCTTCAAACTTTAATGGTCTATTATCCATACATGATGGCAGTCTAAAACCATATTCTGCAAGAGTACTTTTTCTTGATCTATCTCCTTTATACATTCCATTAAGCTGTGGAACAGTTACATGGCATTCATCAACAAATATCAAAGTGTTATCAGGGAAATATTCAAATAGGGTAGGAGGGGGTTCGCCTGGTTTTCTTCCAGATAAAAATCTTGAATAGTTTTCAATTCCAGCACAAGAACCAGTTGCTTCAATCATTTCTAAATCAAACTTAGTTCTTTCTTCTAACCTTTGAGCCTCTAATAATTTATTTTCTGCTCTATGTTTTTTTAAAGTTATTTCTAATTCTTTTTTAATGTTAATAACTGCCTGTTCGATTGTAGGCTTAGGAGTTATGTAATGACTATTCGCATAAATTTTTACTAAACTTAGTTCTCTAACTTTATCTCCTGTTAAAGGATCAAACTCTTCAATTTGCTCTAATTTATCTCCAAATAGACATAGCCTCCAAGCTCTATCTTCTAGATGTGAGGGAAATATTTCTAAATATTCTCCTCTTGCTCTAAATGTTCCTCTATAAAAGTTTTGATCATTTCTTTTGTATTGTAAAGCAACTAAAGATTTAATTATTTCTTCTCTGTTGTAATCATAATTTTTTTGAAGAGTTAGCGTCATTTTACTGTACGCTTCAACAGAACCTAATCCATAAATACACGAAACACTTGCTACAATTAAAACATCATCTCTTTCTAAAAGAGATCTAGTTGCTGAGTGTCTCATTCGATCAATTTGCTCATTAATTGATGCCTCTTTTTCTATGTAAGTGTCAGATCTTGGAACGTAAGCTTCTGGAGTGTAATAGTCATAATAAGAAACAAAGTACTCTACTGCATTATCTGGGAAAAATGTTTTCATTTCTCCATAGAGTTGTGCTGCTAGCGTTTTGTTTGGAGCAAGTATCAATGCAGGTCTATTAGTAGCCTCGATAACTTTTGCCATTGTAAAAGTTTTTCCAGATCCTGTAACTCCAAGTAATACTTGATTAAATTGATCTTTATTTGCACCGTTTACTAATTTTTTAATAGCTTCTGGTTGATCACCTGCAGGTTTAAAATCAGATTTAATTTTGAATTTTTTTCCACCTTCGAGTTTTCCACCAATTTTTGGATTTTTACTCTGAATATCTGTAATTAAATCTTGATAAGTATTTTCCATATATTAAACAGCGTATTAGAATTTATTTATATTTCAATGAGCATAATATCAGACAGTTTAAAACGAATTAAACCATCACCAACTATTGCAGTTACTCAAAAAGCAAGAGAACTTAGAGCAGCAGGAAAAGATGTAATTGGACTTGGGGCTGGAGAGCCAGATTTTGATACACCAGATAATATTAAACAAGCTGCAATTAAAGCCATCAAAAGTGGAGACACAAAATATACAGCAGTAGATGGAACACCCGCTTTAAAAAAAGCAATTGTAGATAAATTTAAAAGAGAAAACAAAATTAATTACACTACAGATCAAATCACTGTTGGAACTGGCGGAAAACAAGTTCTTTATAATGCTTTCATGGCAACTTTAAATAAAGGCGATGAAGTGATTATTCCTGCACCTTTCTGGGTTTCTTATCCTGATATGGTTTTATTAGCTGGTGGAAAACCAAAAATAGTTAAATGTACAGAAGAAGAAGGATTTAAACTTACTGCAAGTAAATTAAAAAAAGCTATTACTAAAAAAACAAAATGGGTGATTTTAAATTCACCATCTAATCCAACTGGAGCAGGATATTCAAAAAAAGAAATTGAAGATTTAGCTAAAGTTTTAATTAAAAATAAAAAAGTTCATATTTTGAGTGACGATATCTATGAACATATAGCATATGATAATTTTAATTTTTATACGATTGCTCAAAATTCTAAATTGAAAGATAGAACTTTGACAATGAATGGGGTTAGTAAATCTTATGCAATGACAGGTTGGAGAATAGGTTATGCTGCAGGACCAAAAGATATAATTAAAGCAATTGGTAAAATTCAATCTCAATCTACATCAAACCCATCATCAATCAGTCAGGCTGCTGCAGTTGAAGCTTTAAATGGAAAACAAGGTTTTATAAAAAAGAGATCAAAAGCCTTTAAAGAAAGGAGAGATTTTGTAGTTAAAAGTTTAAACAGCATTAAAGGTATAAATTGTTTAACCCCTAACGGAGCTTTTTATGTATTTCCAAGTTGTAAGGGATTGTTAAATAAAAAAACTAAATTAAAAACAGATACAGAATTTGTTCAAAAACTACTTGAACAATCTAATGTTGCAGTAGTACAAGGCTCTGCATTTGGTTTAGATGGATACTTTAGAATTTCTTATGCTACTTCAATGCAAAATTTGAAGAAAGCAATGGATAGAATAAAATCCTTTTGTGAAAGCCTTTCTTAATAAGTGAAAACAGCATTACTATTTGGTGCAACGGGATTAGTTGGTGGACATGTTCTAAATCAACTTATTCAGAATAATAATTACTCTAAAATTAAAATATTTGTCCGTTCCTCAATTCAAATAAACAACTCAAAAATTGAAGTAATTCAAACTGATTTTAATAATTTAGAAAAACACAAAGAAGAAATTGAGGGAGATGAATGTTTTTTTTGTATTGGGACAACAAAAAAAAATTCTCCTGATAAGAATGAATATCAAAGAATTGAATTAGATATCCCAAAACAAGTAGCCCAAATTACAAAATCTAACAATGTTAAATCTTATTTTTTTGTATCTTCAGGATATGCAAATTCCAAAAGTTCAGGAGATTATTTAAAATATAAGGGCCTTGTAGAGGAAGAGATCTTAAGTTTAGGTTTTTCCAAAATAGGAATTGTGAGACCCTCATTTATATTGGGTAACAGAAAAGAATTTAGATTGGGTGAGAAAATAGGAATAATAATTTTTAAGCTTCTCAACCCTTTATTTGTTGGACCACTTAGAAAAATTAGATCAATTCATTCAGAAACAATTGCAAAAGCAATGATTAAACTTGCCAATAATAATATTGATCAAAAAATTTTTGAGTCAGATCAAATTTCAGATTTAGTAAAATAAACTTTATACTAAACCTAATCTAACTACAGATTTTCCTGCATCAACCAAAGCACCACTTGCTGGTTTAAACTCAAAACCAATTAATTCTTCAGCATATTTTGTCTCTGGTTTCATCTCTAGTTCAAGATCAGGTATCATAGTTTTTGCACTCGAGTCCAACATGCTAATAAACTTAACCATAAAATTTGGTAAAGTTTTTTTAGGTAGTTTTTTTGCATACTCTGGTAGTGCTTCAGCTAAAATTTTTGATGTTTCAATTAGTGTTTTAACTTCTTTACCAATAATTAACCTTCTGCCACCTACTTTTGAGTTTCCTAAGCAAGCAACATGAGATTTTGCAACATCTTTGATATCGGATATTAATATTCCCCATTTAGGAGTTGCAGGAAACTTTCCTTTTAAAAATTGTCTTACATATTCAATCGAGGTTCCACATTTAGTATCCAAAGCATCTCCAAATACACCACCCGGGTTTATACAAGTTAGTTTATTTTTAATTCCGTTACTTTCCATTAATTCCCAGGCTGCTTTTTCAGCAACTGTTTTGGATAGAAAATAATCATTAACTCCTTCAACCCAATTTTCATCAGTCCAATCATTTTCACTAAATGAATAAGGATTTGATCTATTTGGCTTTCTAAACATTGCTGCTATTGAAGATGTAACCACAAATTGCTCTGCATTTGCTTTGATACCAGCGTTTAAAACTCTTAAAGTTCCATCTTTTGCAACTGGGATTAAATTTTCTCTATTTTTTGAAACTTTCATTGGAAAAGGGGAAGCTATATGCATAATAAATTTACATCCTTTTGCAGCTTCTTCCCAACCTTCGTCACTTAAAAGATCAAGTTTTATAAAAGATAACTTATCTATAGAAGCATATTTGCTAATAGTTTCTTTTGTCTGAGAAATTACATCATCACTTCTAACAGTACCCAAAACTTCGTAACCTGAATTTAATAATTCTATTGCAGTATGTTTAGCTATCCATCCACTTATTCCAGTTAATAGTACTCTATCAGTCATGATATTTCTCCTTTTAATAAGTTATTAATTTTAATCTCAAACTAATGAGATAAGAATTTCTCAGCTTCTAGTGCAGCCATACATCCCATACCAGCTGCTGTAACTGCTTGTCGAAAAGTTTTATCTTTAACATCACCCGCAGCATAAACTCCAGGAATGTTTGTTTCAGTTGAATCTGGTTTAGTAATCAGGTAACCTTCTTTATCCATTTCTAATTGATCTTTAAATAGTTGAGTTGCTGGATCATGACCAATGGCAATAAATAACCCATCTAATTTAACTTCCTCTGTTTTTTCAGTTTTCAAATTTTTAATTTTTATACCCTTAACATTTTTGGGTTCACTATCACCCAAGACATCCTCAACAACAGAGTCCCAAATAATTTCAATCTTCTTATTTTCCATCAATTTCTTTTGAAGCATCTTTTCAGCTCTTAAACTATCTCTTCTGTGTATTAATTTTACTTTTGATGCAAATTTTGTAAGAAACATTGCTTCCTCTACTGCAGCATTACCACCTCCAACTACAGCAACTTCTTTATCTTTAAAAAAGAAACCATCACATGTGGCGCATGCTGAAACTCCAAATCCTCTAAATTCTTGCTCAGATTTTATATTTAACCATCTTGCTTGTGCACCAGTGGAAATAATTATGCTATCTGCAGTATATTTTTGACCACTATCACCGACAGCTTCAAATGGTGTAGATTTTAAATTCACTGATCCGATATGATCCTCAATCATTTCTGTTCCAACAGCTTTTGCTTGATCCCTCATTTGATCCATTAGCCATGGTCCTTGAATTACTTCTGCAAATCCTGGAAAATTTTCTACATCAGTTGTTGTTGTTAATTGTCCACCTGGTTGAGCTCCGTGAACAAGGATAGGATTTAACATTGCACGAGCAGCATAAACAGCAGCAGTGTATCCGGCAGGACCAGATCCAATTATTAACACTTTTGTGTGTTTAGTTGGATTTTGACTCATATGAAAGCTATATAGTGATTAATGTCTAAATTAAAAGGTTTATTATTAACCCAAGGAAAGCATGGAATGATTAGTCAAGTCGAGGGACTTGCAAAAGCACTTGATATTGATTTTACTCACCACAAGGTTGAACTAAAAAGTATTTGGAAATTAGTTCCTCCTAAATTTACTCCAATTTCTCAAAACGTTTATAAAAAAGTTAATGATATAGATTTTGATTTAATAATCTCATGTGGAAGAAAGAGCGTAATTCCATCTATTCACTTAAAAAGTATTTCTAAAAAAAAAATTTTTAATATTCATATCCAAGATCCAAAAATAGATTTTAATCATTTTGATTTTATTATTGCACCAGAACATGATGGAATTAATGGCGAGAATGTTATTAGCACTAAAGGAGCCATTCATTATCTTTCAGAAAGAGAAATTGAGGACAATAAAAATTATTTAAAATCATTTATCAAACATGACGAAAGAAAAATTTGGTGCTTAATTATGGGTGGACCAACAAAATACTATGATTATTCAACCAAGAATATGAAACATATTTTTTCAATGTTTTATAAATTAATGAAGAAACATGATTTTCAATTAGTAGTTATTCCATCAATGAGAACCCCAATAAATACTATTCATTATGCCAAAGAGTTTTTTGGAGAAAATCATACGGTGATTATGAATGTAGACAAAAAGGCATATTTATCTGCATTGGCTTTATCTGAAAATATTGTTGTTACATGTGACTCTAGCTCAATGATCTCAGAAGCTGCGTTAACAGGTAAACCAATATATATTGCTAATATTTTACCAAAAAAGAATGACAAAAGATTCCAAAGATTTAGAAATTTATTTAGAGAACTTAATATCACTAGAAACTTAGGAGAGGAAATTGAAAATTGGAACTATGAAAAACTAGATGAAACGAATAGAGTAGCAAAAATAATAAATGAAAAAATTCAATTTTAATGTCATTTTTAAATTCTATAAAAAATAATTCAAAAAAATATGAAATACCATTTGATCATTGGGAATATAGCGATGCTTTATCAGAAGGAGCAATTGAAGAGATCGTTAAAGCAGATATTCCTGATTTAAGTCAGCATAATTTAAATTATGATGGAACAAGAGCAATAGATGGAGGTGCAGCTGAGTTTAGAGAGGGCATTTCCTCTGGTGGTAAAGCAATTAAATTTAGATGTTTTGTTACTAAAGAAAATAGTTTTCAATTTCCAAATCTTGTAAAATTTATTAACGAGCTACAGTCTAAAGAAACGCACGAAACAATATCTAAAATGATCAATAAAGATTTATCTAATTCATATGTTAGAGTTGAAGTAATTTGTGATAGAGAAGGATTTTGGCTCAAACCACACTGTGATATCAAAGAAAAATTAATGTCCGGATTAATTTTTGTTAATAAAACAAATGAGTCTGAAGATTTAGGGACTGATTTTTACAATGAAAAATTAGAGAAAGTTAAAACACTACCTTATAGAAATAACTATGGGTATCTTTTTACTAGTGGACCAAACACTTGGCATGGAATGGAAAAAAAGAGTATTCTAAAAGAAAGACGGTGTTTACAAGTAAACTATGTGACTTTTGAAACTGATTGGAAAGTAAATTCCTAAATATCTTGTAAAGATTTAACTTCTAGTTTCTTTGTCTTAAGCGATTTAATAGCATTTAAACATGCAAGAGCAGTAGACATATTGGTACAATAAGGAACTTTATTTTTAAGCGTTGCTCTTCGAAGTGCAATTGCATCATTTAATCTGTGCTCGCTGTTTCCACCACCAGTATTAATCACAAGTGCAATCTTTTTAGAGTCTAAAACATCAACAATATGAGGGCTACCACTACTTACTTTATTAATAATTCTACATTTCATACCATGTTTTTGAATATATTCAGCAGTTCCCTTAGTTGCACATAATTTAAAATTGTTTTTAATAAGCTCTTTTGCAAGATCAATACCTTCATCTTTATGAGAATCTTTTAAAGATATAAATGCAAGACCTTCTTTTGGAAGTGAATTAGCTGCAGCAATCTGACTTTTAGCAAAAGCCATTCCAAAATCTTTATCAAATCCCATCACCTCACCTGTAGACTTCATCTCAGGTCCTAAAAGTAAATCACTATTTGGAAACTTATTAAAAGGAAATACAGCCTCTTTTACTGCATACATTCCTTTTGATTTATCTTTAAGATTAAATTTAGAAAGTTTTTCACCAGCCATTATTCTTGATGCAATCTTTGCAAGTGGAATTCCTTTTGCTTTTGATACAAAAGGCACAGTTCTACTAGCACGGGGATTAACTTCAATGATATAAATTTCATCTTTCTTGATTGCATATTGAATATTCATAAAACCTTTTACTTTAAGTGCTAAGGCAAGTTTTTTTGTTTGATTTTCAATTTCTTTAATTAGATATGGTTTAATAGATACTGGCGGCAAACTACATGCAGAGTCACCAGAATGAATTCCTGCTTCTTCAATATGTTGCATGATACCTGCCACATAAACATCTTTACCATCAGAAATAGCATCCACATCAACTTCCATTGCATGATCTAAAAATTTATCAATTAGAATTGGATTTTCTTCAGCAGCTTTAAATGCTTCTTCAACAAAGTTTTTTAATTGACTTTTTTCATGAACAATTTCCATTGCTCTTCCACCTAAAACATATGAAGGTCTCACCACTAGCGGTAAACCAATTTTTTCAGAAATTTTGATTGCTTCTTTGAATGTTTTTGCGATTCCACTATCTGCTTGTTTTAAATTTAATTTAATTAATAAATTTCTAAATTGATCTCTATCCTCTGCTAAATCTATTGAGTTATATTGTGTTCCTAAAATTGGAAGTTTGTTATCATTTAAAAATTTAGCAAGCTTAATTGGAGTTTGTCCTCCAAACTGAGCAATAACTCCTATTAGATTTCCTTTTTCTTGCTCTTTTTTAATAATGTTAAATACATACTCTTCTTTCAAAGGTTCAAAATATAACCGGTCACTCGTATCATAATCAGTAGATACAGTTTCAGGGTTGCAATTAACCATGATGGTCTCAAAACCTGCGTCTTTTAATGAAAAACTTGCCTGACAACAGCAATAATCAAACTCAATCCCTTGGCCTATTCTGTTAGGTCCACCACCTAAAATTATTATTTTCTTTTTATTTGATGGATCTGCCTCACACTCAGAACTTATTGAAAAATTTCTTTGATAAGTTGAGTACATATAAGGAGTAAAAGATTTAAATTCAGCAGCACAGGTATCGACTTTTTTGTATACAGGTAGTACTTTTAGAGCTGTTCTTTTTCTTCTCACTACATCTTCTGATGAATTAGTAAGTTCAGCTAATTTTTTGTCTGAAAAACCAATAGATTTAATTCTATTAAATTCATTATAATCTTTTGGAAGACCTCTTTTTTTAATAGCTAATTCGTTATCTACAATTTCTTTTATTTGTCCTAAAAACCAGGGATCAATTTTTGATAAGGTGTATATTCTTTTTAAGCTAATTTTTTTCCTTAAAGCCTCCGCAACAAGAAGCATTTTGTTAGGAATATGCTCTTTAAGTTTTTTTTCGATTTGTTTTTTACTTAGATTGAATATTTGGTCGAAACCAGAAAAACCAGTTTCTAAAGAAACCAATGCTTTTTGAACAGACTCCTTGAAGTTTCTTCCAATAGCCATTGCCTCCCCAACAGATTTCATTGATGTACCTAAAGTTGCTGGCGAGGTAGAAAATTTTTCAAAAGTAAACCTTGGTATTTTAGTTACTACATAATCAATACTTGGTTCAAAAGATGCAGGTGTTACTTTTGTAATCTCATTTTTAAGTTCGTCTAAAGTGTAGCCAACCGCAAGCTTAGCCGCTACTTTTGCAATTGGAAACCCAGTTGCTTTAGATGCAAGTGCTGATGATCTAGATACTCTTGGATTCATTTCAATAACAACCATTCGTCCATTTTTAGGATTAATTGCGAACTGAACATTGGATCCACCTGTCTCAACTCCAATTTTTCTTAAACATGCAATAGATGCATTTCTCATAACTTGATATTCTTTATCAGTAAGAGTTAAAGCTGGAGCAACAGTCACTGAGTCTCCTGTGTGAATTCCCATCGGGTCAATATTTTCTATTGAGCAAATGATGATACAGTTGTCTTTTTTATCTCTTACAACTTCCATCTCAAATTCTTTCCAACCTTCTAGACATTCTTCTACTAGAACTTGGCTAACTGGAGACTCGTGTAATCCGTTTTTTATAATTTTAAGATATTCTTTTTTATTCTTTGCTATACCACCACCTAGACCACCTAGGGTAAATGCAGGTCTAATGATTGCAGGCAAACCAATTTTATTTAGAACTTTAGAAGCTTGATTGATATTATTAACAATTTCAGATTTAGGTAAATCTAATCCAATATCGATCATATTTTTTCTAAATTTCTTTCGATCTTCAGCATTAGAAATTGCTTTAGAATTTGCCCCAATAAGTTCTATTTTGTATTTTTTTAATATCCCTTTTTTTTCTGCTTCCATTGCAAGATTAAGAGCAGTCTGACCTCCCATTGTTGGAAGAATTGCATCTGGTTTTTCTTTTATAAGAATTTTCTCTAGAACCTCTAATGTGATAGGCTCTATGTAAGTTTTGTCTGCAACATCTGGATCTGTCATGATGGTTGCAGGGTTAGAATTAATTAAAACAACTTTATAACCTTCATCTTTTAAAGCTTTACAAGCTTGTGTTCCTGAATAATCAAATTCACATGCTTGGCCAATAATAATTGGACCTGCTCCAACAACTAAAATTTTTTTAATATCTTTTCTTTTTGGCATTTTTTTTCATATTGTTAATAAATTCTTGAAATAAATAGACACTGTCCTGAGGACCTGGATTAGATTCTGGATGATACTGTACTGAAAATATAGGTTTGTTTTTTAATTTAATTCCTTCAACACTATTATCGAAAAGAGATTGATGAGTTACTTGAATATTTTTTGGTAAGGTTTCTTGAACTACTTCAAAACCATGATTTTGACTTGTAATTTCTACATTGTTATGAACTAAATTTTTTACAGGATGATTTGCACCTCTATGACCTAACTTCATTTTTTTTGTTTTACCACCAAGTGCTAAAGCGAGAATCTGGTGTCCTAAACAAATCCCAAATATCGGTAAATTTTTTTTAATTAGTTCTTTAATAATATTTATTGCATATTTTCCGGTTGCAGCAGGATCACCAGGTCCATTTGATAGAAATATTCCATTAGGCTTTAGTTTAATTATATTTTCAGCAGAAGTTAAACATGACACTACTGTCACTTTGCAATTAAAATCAGAAAAATATCTTAAAATATTTTTTTTAATTCCATAATCTATTGCAACAACATGAAATTGATTTTTTTTATTTTTTACAAATCCATCTTTCTTTTTCCAAGTTTTAAAACCTTTCCAAATATAATTTTTTACAGTTGATACTTCTTTAGCAAGATCTAGATTTTTTAACCCACTCCATTTTAAAGTAGTATTTGTTAATTTACTTATATTGAATTTTTGTTTTTTTGAGAAAGCAATTGTTCCTTTTGGTGCTCCTTTATCTCGAATAAAATTAGTTAAACTTCTAGTATCAAGACCAGTGAGCCCAACAATTTTGTTTTTCTTAAGCCATGCATCTAGATGTAAAAAAGCTCTATAGTTTGATGGATCAGTTATTTCTGAATTAAAAATTACTCCCTTAGTCCATATCTTATCAGACTCTATATCTTCTTTATTAGTTCCAACGTTTCCAATATGGGGAAATGTAAAATTGATAATTTGACCAGCATAAGATGGATCTGAGATTATTTCCTGGTAACCAGTTAAAGAAGTATTAAAACACACTTCTCCAGTAGCCTCTCCTTCATAGCCAATACCAATTCCTTTAAATACCTTCTTGTTTTCAAGAACTAAAATGCCAGTATTAATTTGATAAATATTTTTTGAGTTAATTTTTTTTGAATTTTTGATCAATTACAACTCATGAGTTAAAGGTTAATACAATAATTGCTTTATTATCGCAACAGAGATGTATTATAAAATTGTAAAAAAACAATTTTTCTTTTGAAGAATTTTTTCTTTGAAGTAGATTAAAAAATTATGTCATTAAAGAACACAATCGAAAACGAATATAAAAATGCTCTAAAATTGAAAGATAAAAATAAAATATCAACCTACAGGTTAATTTTATCTTCAATTAAAGATTTAGACATTGCAAATCGTTCTGGTCCCAACAAAAAAGATACAGATGATGAGGATATTAAAAAGCTTCTTAAAAAAATGGTTAAACAAAGAGCCGAATCTATTGAGATCTATAAAAAAAATAACAGAACTGATCTTTTGGAAGTTGAACAAAATGAATATGAAATTTTAACTAGTTTCTTACCTAAACAAATGAGCGAAGAAGACACTAAAAAACTATGTGCTGAATTAATCTCTAAATTAGGTGCTAGTTCCATTAAAGATATGGGTAAAATAATGGGTGAGTTAAAGAAATCTCATTCTGATGAAATTGATTTTTCTAAAGCTGGATCAATAATCAAGGAATTATTGAATAGTTAATGAAATACCCCAAAGAGTATTTAGATGAAATTAAGACAAGGTTGAAAGTATCAACTGTTGTTTCAAAAACAGTCTCATTAAAAAAAAGAGGAAAAGAATTTGTGGGTTTATCTCCATTTAAAAACGAAAAAACACCTTCATTTACAGTTAATGATGAAAAAGAATTTTATCATTGTTTTGCTACCTCAGAACATGGAAATATTTTTGATTTTGTAATGAAAACTCAGAATTTAAAGTTTGGAGAAGCTGTTAAACATTTAGCTCAATTAGCAGGTATGCAACCATATTTGTTTTCAAAAAAAGATGAAGAAAGAGAAAAAAAATGGAATGAATATAAATCAATTTATAGTGAGTATGTTGATTTTTACCATGATGAATTAATTAAAAACAAACAACATTCAAATGCAAGAGAATATTTAAAAAATCGATCCTTGAGCAAAGAGGACGTAAAAAAATTTAAAATGGGATATATAGAAAAAAATCCAAATATTTTTGAGCAATTAAAAAATAAATATAGTGAACAAACTTTGGTTGAAACTGGATTATTTTATTTCGATGATAAAAAGAACATTTATGTAGAAAGATTTAGAGGAAGATTAATTTTTCCAATTAATAACATAACTGGTCAACCAATTGCTTTAGGTGGAAGAATAATAGAAAAGCTAGATTATCTTGCAAAATATATTAACTCACCTGAAACTTTATTTTTTAAAAAAGGATCAAATTTATATAATCTTGATTTAGCTAGAAAATTATCAAACAAAGTAGACCATATTTATTTGGTCGAGGGCTATATGGATGTTGTAGGTTTAAGTAAAAATGGAATTGATAATGCTGTTGCAAATCTTGGTACCTCACTTACTGATAAACAAATTCAAATTCTCAACCAATTTTTTGACGATATCATTATATGTTTTGATGGTGATGAAAGTGGGTATAAAGCAGCACTAAGAGCTGCAGAAAATTCAATTAAAGAATTAAAACCTGAAAAACAAATTTCATTTTTATTTTTACCAAATAAAGAAGACCCAGATAGTTATGTGAATAAAAATGGTAAAGCTAATTTCATAGAATTTACAAAACAATCTAAACTATCAATTCATCAATTTATTTTTAGTCACTATAAAAAACAAACTGCAAATAACCCTTCTTCCATGGCTATTTTTGAAAAAAGATTAAGAGAGGTAGCAAACACTATTAAGGACGATTATATAAAAAAATATGTATTAGAATATTTTTTAGAGAAAATTGCAGAATTAACGCCTCATTCAAATCAAAAAAATAAAAAATTTTATAAAAAACCAACCAAATCTTTAAATGCTACAAAGAAGTATTATAACGAAAGCCAATCTTTGTCTGGAGTTGAGCTTAAAGAATTTTCCTTAATTTATTTGGTAATTAATAATTTAAATTTAATGCAATCAAATATTCATTTAATTGAAAATATTAAATTATTTACTGAAATTAATAAAAAAATCTTTAATCAAATAATTGAAGTTTTAAAATCTGAAAATCAAATAGCTGTTCAGGATTTAAATTTGGATAGTAAGATAATTGAAAAAATTAATAAATTTGCGCCAATAAAATATATTTTAAAAAATAATTCTGAAGATGAAGAAAAAATCATTGAATTACTTGAAGATATTTCACGAGATTTAATGAATTATGATCTTGAGTTTAGAATCCAAGAGTTAGAATCGAAGTTCTCAGTCGATATGAGCGAGAGCACATTTAATGAGCTAAAAGAGCTCAAAAAAAAGCAGAATCTCAATTAATCTGGACAAATTTGTAATGGATTTTTACAGATTTGACATTATATAAGACTTTCAATTTAATCGCTGTGGAAAGAATTATTACAAAATCATTTGCTAGATTAATGGGTCGAGGAACCCATAGAGGCTTCATAACTTATGAAGAGTTAAGCAAATCCTTAGGTAAAAGAAATTTATCAGACGAAAATCTTGCTCAAGCTTTTATTTATATATTAGATGAAAATATTTCACTAGTTGAAAAAAAATCAGATTTTAAAGTTCTTAGAAAAAAAGAAAATTCTAACAGAGAAGAAGGTAAAACAATCGAAAAAAGTGATGACCCTATTAGAATGTATTTGCGGGAAATGGGAGGTGTTGAATTACTTTCTAGAGAAGGAGAAATTGCAATTGCAAAAAGAATAGAGGCTGGAAAAGATGTAATGTTAATTGCTTTATCACAAAGCCCTATGACAGCACAACAATTTTTTGAGTGGAATGAAAAGCTACAAAATGATGAAATCTTAGTTAGGGAAATTATAGATATTGACACAAACTATATGGAAGATGAGTCAACTGGACCAAGCGCCAAACAAAAAAATGCTGGTGAAACAGATAAAGAAGATGGTGCTTCAGATGAAGATGATGATTTCAATCCTACTCTTGCTGCAATGGAAACAGAAATTAAACCTAAAGTGTTAAAAACAGTAAATACATTAACTAAAGAATATACAAAACTTATTAAGTATCAGAAAGAAAAGTTAGATTGTGTTTTAAATTCTCAAAACTTTACACCTGCAAAGGAAAAAGGTTATGAAAAAATTGTAAATGATATTTTAGAAAATATTAAATCACTTCAGCTTTCTCCATCTGTTTTAGAAGAACTTGTTCAAAAACATTATGTTGAGAATAAAAAAATTATTTCTTTAGAAGGAAATCTTTTAAGACTTGCTATGGATCAAAAAATACCAAGAAATGAATTTATAAAATTTTATGTTGGTAATGAAATAAATCCAAATCTTAAAAAATTTTTAGATACAAATTTAATCTGGAAGCAATTTTTTGCAAAAAATAAAGAAGAATTCAAAAATATCAGAGAAAGACTTATAGAAATTAGTCACAAACTTGGAATTTCTGTTACTGATTTTAAAAAATTAGTAAGTAGAATTCAAAAAGGTGAAAAAGAATCAAGAATAGCCAAAAAGGAGATGGTTGAGGCTAATTTAAGATTAGTAATTTCAATTGCTAAAAAATACACAAATAGAGGATTGCAATTTTTAGATTTAATTCAAGAAGGTAATATTGGATTAATGAAAGCGGTTGATAAGTTTGAGTATAGGAGAGGTTATAAATTTTCTACATATGCAACATGGTGGATTAGACAAGCAATTACAAGATCAATTGCAGACCAAGCAAGAACAATTCGTATTCCTGTTCACATGATTGAAACTATAAACAAAATTGTAAGAACCCAAAGATTAATCTTAAGTGAGTTCGGCAGAGAAGCGACGCCTGAAGAGTTAGCGCAAAAATTAAGAATGCCTTTAGACAAAGTTAGAAAAGTATTAAAAATTTCAAAAGAGCCAGTTTCACTTGAAAAACCGGTTGGTGATGAAGAAGATAGTAGTTTAGGAGATTTTATTGAAGACACAAAAGCTTTAGCGCCATTAGAGCAAGCTATAAAATCCAACCTAGGAGAGGCAACTACAAAAATTTTATCTACCTTAACCCCAAGAGAGGAAAGAGTATTAAGAATGAGATTTGGTGTTGGTATGAATACCGATCACACTTTAGAGGAAGTGGGTTTACAGTTTTCTGTAACAAGAGAAAGAATTAGGCAGATCGAGGCCAAGGCTCTTAGAAAATTAAAGCACCCGAGTAGATCTAAACAACTAAAAAGTTTCTTAGAAAGTTAAAAATTAGGGCCGTTAGCTCAATAGTAGAGTACTGCATTGACATTGCAGGGGTAGTTGGAGCGTAACCAACACGGCCCACCATTATTGATTTATCTTTAATTGATAACTTGATAAAAATGATATAACTAACTATTGTTTTGGGCCTGTAGCTCAGTTGGTTAGAGCAGTACACTCATAATGTATTGGTCCCAGGTTCGAGTCCTGGCGGGCCCACCAATAAAAATTATTTTCTTGTGCCTCATTAATACGATCTAAAATTATAACTTTGTATAAAGTATAAATTAAAAAAACTGCAGAAGTTAAATCTGAAATTAAAAGTATGGATTGAATTTGGTTTTAATTTTCAAATCAATTAACTATTTGAAAACTCTCTTAGTTTTAAAATCAATGTATTAATATCTCCATCCGCGCTAAGAATAATAGAGTTAAATTCTTCTTTCTGAGTTCTCGCTAAACTTAAACCTTCAATTATAAGATCTCTAATTAAAGGCTGATCTTTGTTTTTTGTATATACTCTCCAATCTATTTTAACAGAAGGTCTATTATTTGTAGCTACTAGTGTGCTGTAAACAATTGTGTAGTTTTCATTTATTTTTTTTTTTGAATTTACATTTATGATTGGATTAGAATATTCAGCCAATCTGCTTGAAAAACTTTGCAAAAAGTATTCAGTAAATGCTTTCTCATATTCTTTTTTTTGCTCATCAGATACACTTTTTCTATGTGAACCCAATGAATATAAACCTATACCTCTTATATCAACTGTATCTAATGCAATTTTTTTTAGTTTATCCATTCTTTCTTCTTTTGTAAGACTACCACCAAGAGTTTCAGCAGCTCTATTTACTGTCGACTGTACAAAGACATCTGCCTCCATAGAGAAAGAGTTTGTAAAATTAAAGTTTAATAATAATAATATGATGATTATTTTTTTCATATTTTTAAATTAGTTATTTGTTTGTTTCAATTTCTTCCCAGCCATCATCATCCTCGTATATGACTTCTACGTTTCCTATTTGTACATTTTTAATTTTATTTTCTCTATCCTGCAAATATAAGCTCCTTACAGAAGCATAAAAATCTATAGAATTTTTTTCAAGGTTTTCAAACGACTCAATATTATTTGCTCTAAATTCAATTCCACTTATTGCTTTCGATGCTATATAAGCACCCTCACTTAAAAATTCATTGTTTCCATGTATTGAGACATTGTACCAGGGATCACCACCCATTACATTTGCAAAAGATCCTGTCGTATCTCTAATTGTTGAGGGACCTAAAACTGGAAGTACTAAATAACAACCTGGACCAAAACCCCATTTACCGAGAGTTTGACCATAGTCTTCTTTCACATATTTAGGAAAACCTATTTTGTTAGCTACATCAATGGTTCCTAATAATCCAACAGTTGTATTAACCGCTAATCGAGCTGTATTTATAATTGCGGTTTTAATATCACCCTGCAAAACATTATTTGGTATAGTTACTAAGTTGGATAAGTTTTTAACAGCGTTGCTTGTTCCTTTTTGAACTTTATCTGGCAACTTTCTATATCCTTTCGCAATCGGTTTAATTAATACTTTATCAAGACCTTGATTGAAGGAAAATGTTGCTCTGTTTAGTTTTTCAAAACAATCTTTTATATTTTGAGCTTCAGATTTATTGTTATTTAGATCTAGTTCGCCATCAGAACCAGCATTAGCATTAAATGCAATTAAGGATAGTGAAAATAATAAGATAGTTAGTTTTTTTAACATGCGAATTTATAATATATAAAATCTAATATTAAAGTAGAATTAAATTTCAATAGTGACGATAAATTGTTAATAAATTGCCTAAATTAGTACCCAAATTGAGCATGAAAATACTATTAAATTATTCTCCAAATTTTGATCCTAAAAGAAGAAAAAATAGTCAGATAAAATTTATAGTTTTTCATTATACAGGGATGAAATCTGAAAAAAAAGCAATAGACAAATTATTAAATCACAAATCTAAAGTTAGCTGTCATTATTTAATTAAAAATAATGGCGATATTATAAAAATGGTGCCCGAGACCTACCAAGCTTGGCACGCTGGAATTTCTAGTTGGAAAAAATTTAAATCTTTAAATAAAAACTCTATAGGAATTGAAATAACTAATCCTGGTCATGAATTTAAATATAAAAAATTTTCAACAAAACAAATTTATTCATTAATAAAACTTACAAAGTATTTAGTTAAAAAATTTAAAATTAATTCAAAATCAATATTGGGTCACTCAGACATAGCGCCAGATAGAAAGCTAGACCCAGGAGAGAAGTTTCCATGGGAATTTTTATCAAAAAATAAAATTGGAATTTGGCATGACTTGAATCTAAATAAAATAAAGGGAGAAAGAGGATTAAAAATTTCAAACCCATTGAAATTAAAATTTATAAATAATCTTTTTAAAATTGGTTATCCTAGAAGCTCAAAAATAAATAAAAATAAATATAAAAAAATTATCACATTTGCATTTCAGAGGAGATTTAGGCAAGAACTAGTAAATGGCAAAATTGATAAAGAATGTTTATTAATAAGCGAAAACCTAATAAAAAAGCTTAATTAATTTGTCTTGTAATTTTTAAGTTTAATAATAAGTTCACCTCGCCAGATAAATGACTTATCGCTTTAATTTTTTTTAAAGAGGAAAGTCCGGGCTCTACAAGGACACAGTGCCAGGTAATGCCTGGCGGGGGAAACCCTAGGGATAGTGCCACAGAAAATAAACCGCCATAACATGGCAAGGGTGAAAAGGTGTGGTAAGAGCGCACCGGTTCTATTGGTAACAATGAACGCTGGAAAACCCCACTGGGAGCAAGACTAAGTAGAGATGACATTGTTGCAAAACTAAAAGCAGTCCTTGGCTAGTCATCAGGGTTAGTTGCTTGAGCTTAAGAGTGATCTTAAGCCTAGACAAATGATAGGTTTAAATGACAGAACCCGGCTTATAGTTTATCTGGCACTTCACAGTTTAAAAAACGAAAAAAAGCAAAATATTAATATAATTATCTTTATAGCTAGAAGCGTAAATTTAAATGGAGCTTGAATAAGCATCCTTATTATCTCAGCAAACAAATAAATAAAAGAACTCTTCAATTTCAAATCATTATTTTAAATTTTTTCCTTAAAAAATGACTTTAATTGGACGCAGAATCAACATTTGACTATTATTTTAAATACCCATATATTCCCAAATATTCCCATTTATGGAATTTATAAAATTAAAAATACATGTTTTTATCTACTTACGAGAACAAATTAGACAAAAAGGGGAGAGTATCTGTGCCTGCTAGCTTCAGATCTCACTTGTCAAATTTAGGTTATAATGGAGTAATTTGTTATCCATCTTTCAATAATTCCTCGATAGAAGCATGCTCTCAAGACAGAATTGAAAAAATTTCCTCTGCGATAGACTCTTTAAATCCTTTTGAGGAAAAAAGAGATTATTTTGCAACATCAATATTAGCAGAAAGTGCTAATCTACAGTTCGATAGTGAAGGTAGAATATCTCTTTCATCAAAATTATTAAAACATGCAAAAATAAAAAATAGCATGTTGTTTGTTGGTCAAGGCCAAACTTTTCAGATTTGGGAACCAACTGCATTTGAAAAATTTAAGACATCAGCAAGAAAAAAAGCAAATTTAAATCGAGCAAGTCTTAAATGGGAAAAACATTTAAACAATAACGAGGGGAAATAAGATGACAATTAACTTTAAAGCACCAGAAATAAAAGAACTTCAGCCAAGACTTTTAGTTTTAGGAGTAGGTGGAGCTGGAGGAAACGCTATAAATGAAATGATTGAGAATAAACTTCAAGGAGTAGAGTTTATTGCAGTTAATACAGATGCTCAAGATTTAAAGTTAAGTAAAGCAAAAACTAGAATTCAAATTGGTTTAAATTTAACAAAAGGTTTAGGTGCAGGTGCAAAATTAGATATTGGACAAGCAGCTGCTGATGAATCATTAAATGAAATTGTAAATACACTTCAAGGTGCAAATATGGTTTTTATTGCAGCTGGTATGGGTGGTGGAACGGGCACTGGTGCTGCTCATGTCATCGCAAGAGCTGCTAAAGAATTAAATATATTAACTGTAGGTGTTGTGACTCTTCCATTTTTATATGAAGGCCCCTCTAGAATGAGAAGAGCACAACAAGGATTGGAAGAATTAAGAAAACATGTGGATACTATAATTGTCATTCCAAACCAAAACTTATTTAAAATTGCAAATGAACAAACAACTTTTGAAGAGTCTTTTAATCTTTCAAATAATGTTTTGATGCATGGAGTTCAAAGTATTACCGATTTAATGGTAAGACCTGGATTAATAAATTTAGATTTCGCTGATGTTGAAACTGTAATGGCTTCTATGGGTAAAGCTATGATGGGAACAGGAGAAGCTGAGGGTGAGGGTAGAGCACTTAAAGCCGCAGAGATGGCAATTAGCAATCCATTAATTGATGATTATACTTTAAAAGGTGCTAAAGGATTACTAGTAAATATTACTGGCGGTAAAGACTTAAAACTTTTTGAAGTTGATGAAGCGGTCAATAAAGTAAGAGCAGAGGTTGATCCA